>DAOOQY010000237.1:0-6506 GCA_035389025.1 Verrucomicrobiota bacterium | reverse complement strand
TCGCTGCTGAAGTCCTGGGAGGCGACCCAGAGCCGGAGGACATCGGCGCCCCATTTCTTCACGTAGGCCTCGGCGTTTTGGGGTTTCGCGTAGCCCCCCTGGCTCTGTTTGCTCTTCGAAATCTTCTCGCGATCCGCGTCGACCATGAAACCGTGCGTGAGGACCGTGCGGAAGGGTGGGGCGCCGTTCGCGGCGAGCGAGAGGAGGAGCGAGGACTGGAACCAGCCGCGGTGTTGATCGGAGCCTTCGAGGTAGAGGTCGGCCTGCCAGGGGTGGGGGAAGCGGGCGGAGTCAGGCTGCTGGAGTTCGGGACGCTGCATGAGGACCGCGCGTGAGGACGAGCCGGAGTCGATCCAGACATCGAGCGTGTCGGCCATTTTCGCCACGGCTTCCGGGCCGGTCCAATCGGCGGGTTTGACCTGGGGCCAGAGTTGTGCGGCGGTTTGCTCGAACCAACTCTGCGAGCCGTGGCGGGCGACGAGATCGGCGACGCGGCGGACGATGCGGGGATCGAGGATGGGAATGCCTTGCGGGTCGGAGAAGGCGGGGATGGGGACGCCCCAGGCGCGCTGGCGGGAGATGCACCAATCGGGCCGGCCTTTGACCGCGGCTTCGATTCGCGTGCGGCCCCAGGCGGGCACCCAATGGACGTGGTCGATCGCATCGAGGGCTTGTTGTCGGAAGGGGGCGGGCGCGCCGGGCGGGGCATGGTCGACCCGGACGAACCACTGGTCCATGGCGCGGAAGATGATGGGTGTTTTGCTGCGCCAGCAGTGGGGGTAGCTGTGGTGGTAATTCTCCTGGTGGAGCAGCGCCTTGCGCGCCCGCAGCGCCTCCAGCACCGTTTCGTTCGCGTCGCTCTTCCCGTGTTTTTCGAGGATCGACTTGCCCAGCATCTCGGTCGGCATCTGTTGTTCGGCCGGCAGGTCGGGGGTGTGGGTGAAACAGCCGTCGTCATCGACGGGCGAGTAGATGGGCAAGCCGACACGCATTCCCAGGTGGTAGTCTTCGAGGCCGTGGCCGGGGGCGACATGGACGAAGCCGGTGCCGGTGGCATTGTCGACGAATTCGTCGCCGGCGAAGAACCGGCCGGTGCGCTGGCAGAACGGGTGCTGGTATTCGAGTTGGGCGAGGTGTTCGCCGGTGAGGCTCTGGATGATCTGGTAGCCGTCCCAGCCGCACTGCTGGGCGACGGCGGACAGGCGGAGTGTGGAGACGATGTGACTCTCGCCGCCGGCCAGGACGAGCGAGTAGCTGAACGTCGAGTTGTAGGCGACGGCCAGATTGGCCGGGAGCGTCCAGGGCGTGGTTGTCCAGATCACCGCGTTGAGTCCCGGGTGTCCGACGATGGGGAGCTTCACATAGATGCTCTGGCTGACGTGGTCCTGGTACTCGACCTCGGCCTCGGCCAGGGCGGTCCGGCAGGGGATGCTCCAATAGACGGGTTTCTTGCCCCGATAGATGAAACCTCGCTCGATGAGGTCGGCGAACAACCGCAACTCGGCGGCCTCGTACTCCTTGTCCAGCGTGAGGTACGGCTTCTCCCAGTCGCCCAGGACGCCGAGGCGCTTGAACTGGGCTCGCTGGATATCGATGAACTTCCGCGCGTAGGCGTCGCAGGCTTTGCGGATGACGGCGGGGTCGGCGGCGGCCACCCCTGACTTGCGCATCTCCTGGCCGACTTTGAATTCGATGGGCAGACCGTGGCAATCCCAGCCGGGCACATACGGCGCCTGGAAGCCGCGGAGGGTCTTGTACTTGACCGTGATGTCCTTGAGAATCTTGTTCCAGGCGGTTCCGACGTGGACCTCGCCGTTCGCGAAGGGCGGGCCGTCATGCAGAACGAACTTGGGGGCCGCGGCGCGGGCGCTTTGGATTTGGTGATAGAGACGAGCCGCCTCCCAAGCGGCCAATCGGTTGGGTTCGCGTGCTGCCAAATCCGCCTTCATGGGGAAGTCGGTGCGCGGCAGATTGAGTGTGTCTTTGTAATCCATCGAAGCGCGCGACCGTACCAAGCCCTGCCATGCGTTGACAAGCGTCACCTGGCGAGGCGGCGCTCAGACCAATCCCTATTCGGGTTTGAACCCGGGCTGTTCGGCAGTTTCCGTTGGCTGGATGAGCCAGTTTTGGGCGCCGGAGGTCTGACGGGCGGCGCTCATGGCGGCCTGGTATGCGTGCTTGTTGGATCGGGCGATCCAGAGCCGGTTCGTGGCGAATGTGAGCATCGGCAAGTCACCGGGACTGTCGCCCGCGGCGAGGAACGGAGGCTCCCCGATCACGTCCCAGAGAGCCGCGACCTTGCCCGAGTAGACTGGCGCAGGAAAGTGAATCTGGTCCGAAAGGCGGAATCGAGCGAGCGTTCGCATGTTCATGCCCGCGTAGGCGGGATCGGTGCGGACCAGGACAGAATCTTTGTGGAACCGTTCGTGCCGGTCCAGGAGCAGAGTCGAGACCCCGATCACGTGATCGGGGCGGATCGGGATGGGCGCGCCGCGGGAGCGCAGCAGGGGATTGAGTGCTTCGAGGACGCTCCAACGGACGCTCCAGACATTGCTTGCCGAGACGATCCAGACGTCGAAACCGGTTTGGAGCAAGAAGGCGACGAGGTCGACCATTTCCGGGTAGAAGAAGGGGACCGGGTAACCGGTCCGCCCTGGAGCGGTCGTGATGAAGGTGTTGCGTCCGGGGCGGGAGAGCTTCCAGACCCCTCGGGTGGCGCGCGCCACGTCCTGGACGCTCAATCCTTGCATCACCGTCGCGGCCCACACGTATCCGTTGGCCAGCGGAGTCGGATCGAGCCTGCCGTGGGCTGTCGGATCGAGGAACGCCTCGTAGTAGTCGGTCAGGTCGGCGCCGGAGCGGGGCGAGACGCGCTGGCCGCCCCTGGATCGAAACTCGGGCGCGATGTGGGAGGGCAGGTGCTCGGCTCGAATCAGCCTGTCGCGCTCGAGCAAAGCCAAAGTCGCCTCGCCGATGTCGCCGCAGACCAGGGTATTGTCGAAGTCGAACGCGGCCGACCGACGGCGGCCTGCGCCGGTCCGGATCAACCTTTCGAGTCGCCGACGGGTTGCGGGTTGCCAGGCGCGGGGTTCGAGGCGGAGGGTGTCGTTCATTTCACTTGGCTCCTTTCGGACGCGCATTCCAGATGGCGATCATGAGGAGTGCGGAGACGACGGCGAGGCCGGCGATGAAGTAGAAGACCAGCGCCCAGTCGCCGTGTGCGCGGTCCTTGAGCCAGCCGACGCCGGCTCCGGAGAAGATGGCGCCGGTGGCTCCCAGGCACATGGTGAGGCCGGTGGCGATGGATGCGGCTTTGGGATGGCTGACGTCGACGGTGGCGGCGCCGCTCATGAGCATGTCGGGACCGTAGATGAAGAATCCGGCCAGTCCCATCGCGACGGTGGCCCAGACCCATTCTCCCTGGGGAATCCAGGCGAAGCCGACGCAGACTCCGGCCAGGGCGACGAGCATGATGGCGCAGACCGGCGCGCGGCGTTTGCCGAAGAGGGTGTCCGAGGCCCATCCGGCGGCGATGGCGCCCAAGGATCCGATCAGAGGGATGGCGACGGCGGTGAGGGCGCTGCCCTTGATGCTGCGGCCCTGGAAGTCGGCCATGTACTGGACGCTCCAGTTCATGAACGTGTAGCGGACCGAGTTCATGCAGAAGAAGCCGACAGCCAGCACCCAGAGAACACGATTCGACAAGGTGAGGGTCAGAATCTGCCGTGTGGACAGGGCGGCGGCAGGGGTGGTGGCGGACGCGGCTCTTGAAGCGTCCACCGGGGTCTCGTGGCCGACGTCGTCCCGGACCGGCGGGAAGCCCGCGTCCTCGGGGGCGTTGCGAAGGAAGGCGAAGAAGACGGCGGCCATGGGGAGGAGGACGAGGCTGGGGACCCAGAAAGCGGCGCGCCAGCCGACGGTGTCGCAGAGCATTCCCGCGAGCAACCAGGAGACGACATTGCCGACCTGGTAGCAGGTTGAGATGAGGCCGATAACGGTGCCGCGGCGTTCGGATGTGTTCCAATTGGCGATTGTCTGCACCAGGAGCGACCAGCCGGCCGACTGGGCGTATCCGTTGACGCCCCAGAGGGCGAGCATGACGGGGAAGGATGATGTGCGCGAAAAGAGCAGGTTGGTGAAGGAAGCCACCAGGAGGGCCATCGTCATCAGGTGACGGGCGCCGTAGCGTTGGCCGAGCGTGCCATTGACGAGCTGGCCGGCCGCGTAACAGGCGGCGTAGACGGAAGGGATGGTGCCGATCTGGGCCGCGGTCCAGTCGGTGAACTCCTTCAACATCATTGGCTGGGCAACGGCGAAATTGACGCGGCACAGGTAATAGGAGGCGTAGGCGCCCCAGAGGAGCCAGAAGATGCGGAGTTGCCAAGCCCGAAGGCTTGCGGCGGGGGGAAGGGTGGGCGGCATAGGGCGTGAGATCGAGTGCGCGCTCAAGACATGTTGGCCCGCCCGTTATGACCGGTTCGGCGGCGCGCGTCAAATCGAGTTGGGCACGTTCATTATTCGGAGTAGAGCAAGTGGGGCTGACGCCGTTCCGCGAAGGCCGCTTCCTCGGGCGCCCAGGTGGAGACAATGTCGTCGCAGGACGCGCCGGCCTCGAGTGCAAGGCGCTCGCGGCTGCTGCCAAAGAGCAAATCGATGGCGACCGGGTCCGCAACAAACTCGTACGGTTCCGTGCGCCATGCGAACCGCGGGCCCGATGCCGAGCGCAACCCTTCGAGCACCGCCAGTCCGGTGCGCACCGAGGCAAAGGCCGCGCGGTCGCGCACGTGCAACTGAACGCCGCCGCAGACGCATCCGGCGTGCTTCTGGAAGGTGGGTTGGAACCACGCCGCGCGGAAACCAACCCCGGGGAGGTTTCGCCCGTTGAGCCGCGTTTCGAGGGCGGGCGCGTCGATCCAGGGGGCGCCGCACAGTTCGAACGGACGGGTTGTGCCGCGGCCCTCGGAGAGATTGGTGCCTTCGAGCAGGCATTGGCCGGGATAAACCAGGGCGGTTTCCACGGTCGGCATATTCGGTGAAGGCAGCACCCACGGCAGCCCGGTGTCGTCGTAGCTCATCGATCGTTTCCAGCCCTCGCACGGCACGATCTCCAAACCCGCATTCTCGAGCCGCTTCTCGATCCGATAGAGCGCGGCCAGTTCGCCGATCGTCAGGCCGTGCCGGATGGCGATGTCGTGAGCGCCGATGAAGCTCTCGTAGCCGGGCAGCAGGCGCGGGCCCTCGACGACAACGCCGCCCAGCGGGTTGGGCCGGTCGAGCACGAGAAGGCGCAGCCCGACCGCGTGGGCGGCTTCGAGCGCGTAGAGCATTGTGGCCTGAAACGTATAGTAGCGGGCGCCGACGTCTTGCAGATCAATCACCAGAACGTCCAGTCCCTCGAGATGGTCTGGGGCGGGTCGCAAGCTCGAGGCCGTGTCGCCGTAAAGGCTCACCACTCGAAGGGCTGACGGATGCGCCGGGGCCGCGCTCGGGACCGCTTCGAGGTCCTGGGCCTGGCCCAGCCAGCCGTGCTCGGGGCCGAACAGGACTTCGAGACGGACGCCCGGCGCCGCCAACAGCAGGTCGGCGGCATGGCGCAATCGGGCGTCAACGGACGCCGGGTGCGCCACCAATCCGACGCGCTGCCCGCGCAGCCGCTTGAATTGCTCAGCCACCAGCACGTCCAGGCCCGTTCGCACGCGAGTCATGCGCCGGAGTCTGCCAGGTTGCGCCCCGCCCGCCAAGCCAGAGCGTGCTGAGCAAAGCGTGCTTGACCGCTGGGTCGGGAACTCTAACCTGGAGCCGCATAATTCAATACGCACACATCCTCCTGACCATGAAATCCTCTCTGCGTCTCCTCTTCCTCCTCAGCACCGCCGCCTGCCTGGCCCAGGAATCGCCCGACCCGTTCATGGGCGACTGGAAAGGCACGATGACCATCGACGGCAAGACGCAGCCGGTCTGTCTCTTCCTGATTCCGCACGGCTCGCATCGCTACGAAGCGAAGCTGGTCTCCACGTTCGACAAACGGGTCCCCACCCTGTTCCAGCTCCGCGGTCGCATCGATGACAGCGGCTTTCAGTTCGTGGACGCTATCCCGTTCGAGGCGAATCGAGTCGTTCGAGCCACCGACGACGGCGTCGTGATCGGCGCCTCGCTCTGGTCGGGCGGCGGGCAACCGGACAGCGCCTACGGCACCGTGGCGGGCCGGAGCAAGGGCAGCTTCGAAATCGAACGCATCCAGCGCCTCTCGCCCACATTGGGCAAACAGCCGCCCGCGGGCGCGCTCGTTCTGTTCGACGGGCGGAGCCTTGCGGCCTGGCGCCCGCGGGACATCAATGCCGGCGAGGTGAAATGGAAACTGGTCGAGGGAGGCGCCATGCAGGTCAATGGCGGCGACATCATCACCCGCCAGAACTTCGGCAGCTTCCGGCTCCACCTCGAATTCCAGTTGCCCTACATGCCCGAGGCGCGCGGTCAGGGCCGCGCCAACAGCGGCGTCTATCTCC
>DAOOQY010000236.1:0-6510 GCA_035389025.1 Verrucomicrobiota bacterium | reverse complement strand
CTCGATCGCCTCTCCCGCCCGTTCGCCGCGCGCGTCACCCGCCGAATCGGCGAAGAAAGCACGCTGAAGCGCCCGCAGCAGATACGCCACACCCAGCACAATCCCCAAGCCCGCCCCCAGGCCGGCGGTCGGGAACGCCCGCCACGACCCGATCAGAACCTGCAATTCGGCCACGAACCCGCTGAAACCGGGCAGCCCCATTGAGGCCATGCCCGCCAACACGAACGTGACGGCTGCGAACGGCATCGCTCGGGCCAGGCGCATCCCCTCGAGTTCGTCCAACTGCCGCGTGTGCGCCCGGTCGTACACCATCCGGCCCACGACGGCGAAGAGCAGGCCCGCGATGACGCCGTGCGAGAACATCTGCAACACGGCGCCGCTGAGCCCCACCTCGTTCAGCGTGGCCAGCCCCAGCAGGACAAATCCCATGTGGCTCACACTCGAATAGCCGATCACAAACTTGAAATCCTTCTGGACCAACGCCGTCATCGCACCCGCCACGATGCCCACGACGGCCAGCACCGCGATCTCCGTCTGCCAGTGCCTCGCACCCGCCGGGAACAGGCTCATGGCAACCCGCAGACACCCGTACGCCCCCAGCTTCATCACCACCCCCGCCAAAAGCATCGACGCCCCAGTCGGAGCGGCCACATGACCGGTCGGCGCCCAGGTGTGAAACGGCCACAGACCCGCCAGAATCCCAAACCCAACGAAGACCAGCGGGAACGCCCACCGCTGAAAGCTCTCCGGATAGTTGACCTGCGCCAGAGCGGTCAGATCAAATGTCGGCACGCCCGTCTGGGACCGCGCGACGACAAACGCCGCGATCAGGCCGATCAGGACCAGCGCGCTTCCGGCAAAGGAGTAGAGCGCCAGCTTCATCGCGCCGTATTCCTTGCGGGTCGAACCCCAGATCGCGATCAGGAAGTACTTCGGGATGATCGCGATCTCGTAGAAGACGAACAGGACAAACGCGTCGAAGCTCAGGAACACCCCGTACACTCCGCCAATCAGGGCCAGGTAGAACGCGAAAAACTCCTTCGCGCGCCGCGTGATGTTCCACGAGAAGAGAATCCCCGCCACCGCCGCCAGCGCCGTCAGAAGGACCAGCGTGACGCTGATGCCGTCGACGGCGAGGTGGTAATCGATGCCCAGGGACGGAATCCAGCGCGTCCTTGCAATGGTCTGCAGCCCGCTTCCGGCCTGGTATTGGAATGCCCCGCCGAATGCCGCAATCGCCCCGGCCAGAGCCGTGCCGAGCGCCACCCACCGCGCCCGCCCCGCCTGGCCCCGCGGCAGGAGCATCAGGACCGCCACGCCCGCAAATGAAATGTAGATTGTCCAGGCGAACATGATCAGCAAGGCCCCAGGCGCTCGACCCAGAGGAGCACCGTACGGTGAATCACGCCGATGACCAACTGTGGGCAGACCCCCAGCACGAACATCAGCGCCGTGGCAGGCGCCACCATCCAGACTTCCGCCCGGCTCAGGTCGGGGAAGGCCGCCCACCGCGCCGGCAACGGCCCGTGAAAAACACGCTCGAGGAACGTCAGCAGGAACACCGCGGTGATGAGAAGCCCAGCCGTCGCAAGCGCGGCAGCCCACGGCGCCAGGGCAAATGTGCCCTTGAAAATCAGGAACTCGCCCACGAACCCGTTCAGGCCCGGCAACCCCAGCGATGCAAACGCCGCCACGCCCATCAGACCGGCGAGCACGGGCGCCGGCTTCCGCAGCCCGCCGAAGTCGTCCAGCCCGCGCAGGCCGCCGGCCCGCCGCTCGATCAGCGCCACGAAACCGAAGAGCATCGCCGCGGTCAGTCCGTGATTGAACATCTGGAGCAGAACGCCGTTCAAGGCCGCCGCTTTCTCGACCGCCCAGCGGGCCTCTTCTCCCGTCACCCGAAGCGCGGCGAACATTCCCAGCAGACAGTAGCCGAGGTGGTTCACCGACGAGTAGGCCAGCATCCGCTTCAAATCCCGCTGCGCAAACGCCGCCGCCGCCGAGCAGACAATCGTCAGCACGGCCAGACCCAAGAGCGGCGTCTCCCATGCGCGCATCTGGTCCGGGAAGATGGGCAGCAGAATCCGCAGGAAACCGTACACGCCCATCTTGGACAGCGCCCCCGTCAGAAGCATGGTCGCGCCCGTCGGGGCCGCGGCGTAGGCCGAGGGCAGCCACGTGTGAAACGGCAGCACCGGCACCTTCACCGCGAATCCCAGGAACGCCCCGAAAAAGACGGCTTGGGCCAGTGCGTCCGCGGACATCCCGGACCAGCCCAGGTGGGCATGCAGAAGCGCCGCCGTCTGATGGGTCCGACCCAAGTCCGCGAGTTCGAGGAAATTGAATTTGCCCGTCGCGAGGAACAGCGCGAGGAAGGCCAGCAGCAAACCCACGCTGCCCGCCATGGTGTAGATGAAGAACTGCGTCGCCGCCGGTCCCCGGCCCGGACCGCCCCAGAGCCGGACCAGGAAGAACGCCGGGATCAGACTCAATTCCCAAAACAGGAACCAGTGGAAGAAATTCAGCGCGGTGAACGCCCCGAACAGCCCGGCTTCGAGCCAGAGCACCAGCGCGAAGTAGAGGGGGACGCGTTCCTCGATGCGCCACGACACCAGGAGCGCCAGCGGCACCAGCAGCGCCGCCAGCATCACCATCAGCAACCCCAGGCCGTCCACGCCCACAAAGTACTCGACGGCCAGCGTCGGAATCCAAGCCCGTCGCTCGACGTACTGCAACGCCGTCGAATCCCGGTCGAATCCCGCCCAGAGCGCCCCCGCCACAGCCAGGGCGAGCAGGCTCACGCCAAGGCCCAAACGCCGGGCGAGTGTCTTCTGCCCAGCCGGCAGGGCGGCAACGACCAGCCCGCCCACCAGCGGGATCAACGTCAGGAGCGTGATGGAGCCAAATGGGTTCATCATGAATCGCCCCAAATGAACAGCAGCAACAGCACCACCAGCGCCATGCCCAGCGCGCGCAAATAGTCGTGCACCTGCCCGCTCTGAAAGCGCGAGCTGGCCTGCCCGCCGCGGGCAACCCGCCGACAGGCCTGGTCGAATCCCAGGTTGATGCCGTAGTCGTCCAGGGCCCGAGTCAGCCAGGCGCACCCGACGACAACCGCGCCGATGGCGTAAACGATCCCGCCCCAGACCCAGCGGTCGAACGCGTCGCAAATCCAGGCCCAGGCCGCGTGCCAGCGCACAACCGTGCGGGCATAGAATTCATCCACGTAGTACTTGCCCCGGAGCACGGCGAAGAAGGTCGGCTGATACCGCTCGATGGCGTCCGGGGCCTCCGGGCTCGTGATCGGCTGCCGCCCATACCAGTGCCAGCCCAGCCCGAAACCGGTCAGCACAATCAGCGCCGACAGGACGATCATCGGCCAGTGCTCCCGGGACAGCAGCGCGCTCGCGTGGAACTCGACCGGGTCGCCCGTCAAATAGCCCTGGAACCATGGCCAGACCGGCGTCCCGACAAATCCCAACACCACCGCGAACACCGCCAGCACAATCAAGGGCGCCGTCATCACAGCCGGACTCTCGTGCGGCGTGTCGCGGCGCGATGCACGGGCCGCCGCGGCGCGCCCGGCGCCGCCCCGGTACGCCCCGCCAAACACATAACAGACCTGTCGCGTCATGTAGAACGCCGTCAGAAGCGCCCCGCACAAACCCAGATAGAACGGCGCCGCCGACACTGTCCAGCCGTGCGCGGCGTGCAGGATGGCGTCCTTGCTCCAGAATCCCGAGAAGAACAAGGGCACGCCGGCCAGAGCCATCATGCCGACGCCATAGGTTGCGAACGTGACCGGCATCCAGCGCCGCAGTCCGCCCATGCGCCGGATGTCCTGTTCCTCGTGGACGCCGTGAATGACCGAGCCGGCCCCGAGGAACAGCAGCGCCTTGAAAAACGCGTGCGTGATCAGGTGAAACATGCCCACCGCCACACCCCCCACGCCCAATCCCATCATCATGAAGCCGAGCTGCGAGACGGTCGAATAGGCCAGAATCCGCTTGATGTCGGTCTGGGCCACCGCAATCGACGCCGCAAACACCGCCGTCAGCGCCCCCACCCAGGTCACCGCCTGCAGCGCCGTTGTGGCCCCCGCCGCCCCCTCCGGATGCGCCGCCATCAACGGATAAACGCGCGCCACGAGAAACACGCCCGCCGCCACCATCGTCGCCGCATGGATCAAGGCGCTCACCGGCGTGGGCCCCTCCATCGCGTCCGGCAGCCAGACATGCAGCGGGAACTGTCCGGACTTGCCGATCGCCCCGCAGAAAAGCAGCAGGCTGATCGCCGTCGCCACACCCAGCCCGCCGACGGTCGTCTGCGCCACCAGCCGTGTCAGGGCCGAATGTTCGAGGCAGCCCGCGCCGTCGTCGTAGAACTGCAGAGTGCCCGCTTGGGCGTAAAGCCAGACGATCCCGAGCAGGAAGCCGATGTCGCCAACCCGGGTGGTCAGAAACGCCTTCTTCGCCGCGGCGGCGGCGCTCGGTTTGTGGTACCAGAATCCAATCAGCAAATACGATGCGAGCCCCACCAGTTCCCAGCAGATGAACAGAAGCAGCAGGCTGTTCGCAATCACCAGGCCCAGCATCGCCGCGGCGAACAGGGCCAAGAAGCCGAAGAAACGCGTGAAATTTCCGTCGTGCGCCATGTAGCCCACGCTGTAGACGAAGATCAGAAGCCCCACCAATGTCACCATGACCAGCATCGACGCCGTCAGCGGGTCCAGCACCCAGCCCAACTCGACATCCGTCGGCCCCAGCGCAAACCAGACAAAGCTGAATCTGTCGCGCGCCGGCCCGCCCTGCCCCTGGCCCGCCCCGCCCAGCGTCGTCCAAAAGGCGATGAGCGACAGGACAAGGCTGAGCGCGATCGAACCGATGGCCAGACTGGCGGCCAGCGTTTTTCGCCGCTGCCGCAGCAGCGCGATCACCCCCGCCGCTGCCAGCGGGAGAGCCGGGACCAACCAGAGATGAGGCGTGATGGCGTTCACCCTTTCATTTCCTCGATCTGATCCAGGTTGGTCGTCCGGTAATGCCGGTACGCGGCGATGACCAGGCCCAGGCCAACCGCCGCCTCGGCGGCCGCAATCGCGATCGCGAACAGCACGAACATCACGCCCGCGAGCGCCTCCGGGTGCGGACCATGCCGCCAAAAGGCGATGAAATTGAGATTCGCCGCGTTCAGCATCAACTCGATCCCGATCAAGACCACGATTGCATTGCGCCGCGTGAGCACGCCGGCCAGCCCGATCCCGAACAGAAGGGCCGCCACAACCAGATAGCGCGCGAGTTCTTCCATAGATCACTCCTCGAGCCGACTCCCGCCCGATCCCTGCTCCCCGGCCTTCGCCGTCCGCCCGGGGCCGGTTTCCCTCAGCGCCACGAGCGCCGCCCCGATCAGCGCCACGGTGAGAAGAACCCCCACCACTTCGAGCGCCACGACGTATCGCGTCATCAGCAGATTCCCGATCTCCTTCACGGTCGGCGCCGGCGCGGACGCCGGCGCGCCCAGGGTCAGGCCGCTCCCCAGAATGGCCGAGACGACGGCGCCCGACACCAGCAGCGCGATGGCCAGGCCAAGCGTCCACGGCCTGAACGACAGCGCCTCGTGCGTGGCCTCGAGATTCCGCGTGAGCAACAGCGCGACGACAATGAGAATCGCCACGGCGCCGACGTACACCAGCAACTGGGCGAAGCCGACAAACTCGGCGCGCAGTTGGAGGAAGGCCGCCGCCAGGCCCGCGAACGAGACCACCGCGCACAGGGCGCAGTGCACAACGTTGCGCGCGGCCATCGCGCCCGCCGCGCCGGCGAGAATCGCCGCTGCTGTGATGAGAAAGGCGGTGTCCATCGTCGGTTCCAGGTCAGGCAGCCATGCGGTAGGTCCGCGGGCCGATGTGTTGTCCGGCAAACAGCCGCCGCCCCAGCAGGACATACGGCACGCCCACCAGGCTCGCGCACAGGAGCCAGCGGGCCAGCCCGGCGCCGGCGAAAGTCCACGGCGCCGTGTAGTGCCAGAGCGCGGCCGACATTGCGTTCAAGAGCACCAGCGGCAGGAGGAACTTCCAGGCCAGATTCATGAGATGATCCGCCCGCAGGCGAGGCAGCGTCCCGCGCAGCCAGATGAACAGCGCGACGAAGCCACCCAATTTCAGGAAGAACCACATGTACGAGGGCACCCACTCGAGCCAGAGGACCGGGGCGCGCCACCCGCCCAAGAACAGCGTGATCCCCAACGCGCTCACTGCGAACATACCCAGGTACTCCCCAATGAAAAACAGGGCGTACTTGAATCCCGAGTACTCGACCAGATGCCCGGCAATGATCTCCGATTCCCCCTCCGGCAGATCGAACGGGGCGCGATTCGACTCGGCCGTCGCCGCCACGGTGAAAAGCAGCAGACCGGCCAGGCCCCACGGTGTGAACACATGCCAGCGCGCCAGCCATCCGCCGTAATGCCCGGCCTGCGCGTCGGTGATCTCGACCAGAGACAGCGAGCCCGCGA
>DAOOQY010000235.1:0-6517 GCA_035389025.1 Verrucomicrobiota bacterium | reverse complement strand
CGGGGGACTTTGGATTCTGCCCAAGGAACTGCTCGTAAGCCGAAATGGCCGCGTCCGATTGCCGCAGGGCGGCGAGGAGTCGGGCCACACCGAGCTGAAGGTGAACGCGTTGCTGGTCGCTGGGGCGCAACTCGAGCGCGCGGCGATAGGCCTCGACGGCGTCATCGAGCTTGCCTGCCTGTTCGCACAAGTCGCCCACCTTCTGTTCGAGCAGAGCGCTCGATCGGGTCTCGGGGGCGCGCGCCAGGTCTTCAAGAACTCGAGCGGGCGTGTCGCCGCGCACCAGGCGCAGATTGATCCCCCGCAGACGGGACCACGGGGCAAGCGATTCGGGCAGGGCGGGCGGGCGCGCAGGGGAACTGTCGGTGTGAATCGGGAAAGGTCGATAGATGGGGTCGCCGATCACGGTGGTCTGCCAGGACAGAGAGGGAAGGGCGGCGTACGTGGCCTCGCCGAAGGTCGCTCCGGATTCGATCAGGCGGCTGAACCAGACGCCGACGTCGATGGTGGATTCGAGATACGGCTCGGTGACGAAGCCGACGGTGGCGGCGGCGCCGCGGTCGAGCAGGCACCCGACCCATGTGTCGGCGGTGCGGATCGAGCGCGCGCTGTAGGAGAAGATGTGGTAAGCGATGGCGCCGGGCATGAACTCGACCGTGGATTGCTTGAAGGGGCCCGAGGGCGCCTGGTCGTACCAGCCGGCGTAGAGCGCCGCCTGGGGCAGGGGACAGCCCGCGCCGAAGGTGGCCGGCTCGAGGTCCAGAGTCGTTTCAAAACCATGGCGGCGAGCGGCTGCGGACGCCGCAATGATCCAATCATCGCCCATCTTGTAGCCGCCTTTGGTCAGGCCGCGCGCATCGAAATAGGCGCGGCCCCAGAGGCCGTGAGTTTCGGCGGCCATGGCACTGTCAACCAGGTTCCGAGCCACGCTGCCCCTGGGGCCGTCCAGTCGCGTCACCATGAGAAGGCCGCCCTTGGGATCGAGTCTGGACAACACCTCGGTTCCCATGAACGGATTGCGCAGCATGCCCTCGATCGGCAGTCTCTGATGAAGAGTCGGCAACAGGGCCAACTCGCTCTCGACGGCCGCGACCCGTCTCTGCGCGGGCAGCAACGTCTTGTTCGTGCCGGTCGGCTTCGCGTCTTCGAGAATCCGCATAGGAACTCCGTAACAAAGGGCGACGTAGCGGACCGTGGCGGCGACGGGGAGGCGGACGACGCGCCCTGGCTGGCTGTCCGTGGCAGGCACGATCTGGTCGTGGAACGTGAGCAGTCCCCGCTGTTCGAGGGCGGCCAGCAGCGGTTCCTGCAGGCGCTTCTCGAATTCGGTTCGCGTCATCCCCTCGGCCCGTGGCAGGCTGAGTCCGATCACTTGCCTGTCGGGCACCGCGCGTTTTCCGGCGTAGTGCTCGGCCACCAGGCGCGAATCGGGCCGGAACTCCGTGTTGTAGACCACCACGACTTCATCGCCGCCCGCCCAGAGCCGGATGGCGAAGCCGGCGAGCAGACCTGTCAGTGTGCGGGCTGAGAGGGTCATTTCAACTCGAGTTTCAATCCGTCGTATGCGAAGGCAACGCCTTTGGGCAGTTCGGCCTGATCAGTGTCATGATCGAACTCGTGGGTCAAATGGGTGAAGAATGTCCGCCCGGCCCCGATCCGCCGGGCCGCGCTCAGGGCTTCATCGAGGTTCATGTGAGTCGGATGAGGCGTCCGCCGGAGGGCATCGAGGACAGCGACCTCGACCCCTCGGGCCGCTTCGGCGGCGGGGGCGGGCACCTCTTTGCAGTCGCTGAAATAGGCCAGGCGTTTGCTGTTCCCCTGCAAAAAGACGAACCCCGTGGTGACAAATCGTCCGTGCGGCAGGTTGAAGGGAAGGACATCCAAATCGCCGATCCGAAACGGACCGTCGATCACATGCGGGTCGGGATCGAAGTAGCCTTTGGGAATTGGCCGCCCGTCGAAGGCGTAACAGAACACCCGTTTCAGATCGGCGAGGGTGGCGGCTGAAGCGTAGAGCGGCAGCGGACCGTGGCGCACATCGCAGATTCGACGGCAATCGTCGAGTCCCATGATGTGGTCGGCATGGCCGTGGGTGAACAGGACGGCGTCCAGCCATCGGATGCGCTCCCGCAGCATCTGCAAACGGAACTCCGGCGTGGTGTCAATGACGAACTTGACGGCGTCGGTCTCGACGTACACCGACGGTCGCAAGCGATGATTCCGCGGATTGGCGAGAAACGCGGGCGGATAGTCCTGGCCGATCATCGGGACGCCCTGCGACGTCCCGGTGCCCAGGAAAGTTAGACGAAACGGCATGTTTTCTTTTGCCTGAACCTAACAGACCCGACACATTGGGCGCGAACGAAAAGTCTTGAGATGCTGACCACGCTCCGCATCCGCAACCTGGCATTGGTGTCCGAAGTGACCCTCGAACTCCCGTCCGGGTTGGTGGCCATCACCGGCGAGACCGGCGCCGGCAAGTCGATCCTTCTGGGCGCGCTGGGTCTTGTTTTGGGCGAACGCGCCGACCGCAGCCTCATTCGAAGCGGCCAGGAGAGCTGCGCCGTCGAGGCGGTGTTCGACGTGACGCTTCTGAGCCGCGCTTTCCATCGGTCGCTCGAAGACCAGGGCCTGGATGCGTGCGCCGACGGACAACTGATTCTCAAGAGGACGTTCACCGCCTCCGGCGCCAACCGCCAGTTCGTCAACGGGGCGCCAACCACGCTCCAGACCCTTTCGCGCGTGGGGGATTGGCTGGTTGATTTGCACGGGCCGCACGAGCACCAGTCTCTCCTCGACCCGGGCCGCCAACTCGCCCTGCTCGATGCGTTCGGCGCGCTCGACGCGCGCCGTGCCTCAGTCGAAGCGCTGGTGCGTGAACGGGACGCTCTCGAAAAACAGAAGGCCGATCTGATCGTCGACGATCGCGCCTACGTCCAACAGATCGATCTCCTCCGTCATCAGACGGCCGAGATTGCCGCCGCCCGCCTCTCTCGAGACGAGGAGGAAACCGTCGCGCGCGAATACCAGCGCGCCAGCAGCGCCGCCCAGCGCCTTCAGTTGGGACAGGCCGCGGCCGATGCCCTCGGAGGCGAGGAGGGCTCGGTGCTGAGCCAAGCCGGCGCGGTGGGGCGGCTGTTGCAGGAACTCAATCGCGCAGACCCCGATGCCAGGCCGTTGCTCGACGCCTTCGTGCAGGGGATTGCCTGCCTGCGCGATCTCGAAAGGGATTTGTCCCACTATGCCGAGCGCATCGATCTCGACCCCGCCCTCCTCCAGGGCCTCGAAGAACGCCTCAACCTGATCCAGACTCTCAAGCGCAAATACGGGACCTCGATCGATGCGGTGATGCGATTTGGCGAAGAGGCCGCCCGGCGCCTCGAACAACTCGAACGGCGCTCGGAAGAACTGTCGAGACTCGACACTGCATTGGCCCGGGTCTCGTCCGAACTCTGGGACGCCGCGCTCGACCTTTCCGCCCGCCGCCGTGAGTGCGGCGCCCGACTCGCCCGCGCCGTCAGCGGACAACTGGCCGACCTCGGCTTTCGGCGGAGCGAATTCGATGTGCGCATCGAGTCGCTCGCCCGCAACCCGCCGCCTCATCCCCAGCCCGGCTTGGCCGGCATCGACACGATCGAGTTCCACTTCGCGCCCAACCCCGGCGAGCCGGCCAAACCGCTGCTCGCCATTGCGTCGTCGGGCGAACTGGCCCGGGCCATGTTGGCGATCAAGACCGTTCTGGCCGTTCAAGACCAAATCCCCGTGCTCATCTTCGACGAGGTGGACGCCAATGTCGGCGGCGAAACAGCCAACGCGGTGGGTGAAAAGATGCGGACGGTCGCCCGGCACCGTCAGGTGCTATGCATCACCCATCTCGCCCAGGTCGCCGCCGTCGCCGATGCCCACTTCGCCGTGACCAAGGAGATTCACGGGGGGCGGACCCTGTCGACGATCCAGCGCCTGGACCACCCGGGGCGCGTCACTGAACTCGCCCGAATGCTGGGCGGGCACACCGAGGCCGCCCGGCGGCACGCGCTGTCGCTGCTCGGGCAGTCTTGAGACTACCGCGCCGCCGCTTCGTAACGTTTGGCCACCGCGGCCCAATTCACGACATTCCACCATGCCTTCAGGTAGTCGGCGCGGCGGTTCTGATACTTGAGGTAATAGGCGTGTTCCCAGACATCGACGCCGAGAATCGGCATTCCGTCGCAGCCGGCGATCGAACTCCCCATGAGCGGATTGTCCTGGTTCGCAGTCGAGGCGATCTCGACTTTGCCGGCCTTGGCGATGAGCCAGACCCACCCGCTTCCGAACCGGCCCAGGCCTGCCGCCTCGAACTTCTCCTTGAAGGAATCGAAGTTGCCGAACGCGGCGTTGATGGCGGCAGCGACCGCGCCGCTGGGCGCGCCCCCCGCATTGGGCGCCATGATATTCCAGAAGAAGGTGTGGTTCCAATGCCCGCCGCCGTTGTTCCTCACGGCTCCGCGAACGGCGTCAGGCACCGCTGCGATGTCCTTGATGAGGGCGTCGATCGTTTTGGCTTCGAGGGCCGCGTTGCCGGAGATGGCCTTGTTGAGGTTGGTGACGTAGGCCTGGTGATGCTTGCCGTGGTGAATCTCCATCGTCTGAGCGTCGATGTGAGGTTCCAGGGCTTCTTTCGCGTAGGGTAGAGGGAGCAGTTGGTGTGGCATAAGCTTTGATTCAATGGTCTCGTGCACTCGTTCGCGGCTTCAATTCCGTCATGGATGCAAGGCGCGTCAGTCACACGCGCCGGGTCAAACGCACCGCATTCGCCTGCGGACCCGGACCTCGCGGAAGGGTCGGCTGCGTCGGGGCGAGAATCGCCCTCGGCGTTCTGTGGGTGACCTGTCATCGCTCTTGCATCAGTCGTGCGCAACATAGCAGGGCATTGGTGGCCGCACAAGCGACGAGGAACCGGTTTGTCGTCGTCCCGCGAGCCGGGACGAGCCGGCGCTGATTCCTGTCTTTCGCGGGGCGGGACGCCTGGCGGACGAACACAATCGGCATTCCTTCTGTTTTCCGTGGCCAGCGGTTGGCGTTTCAGGATAAAGTCCCCCCCATGCGTTGCGCCGTGTTGTGCCGGGTTTCGGCTCTTGTGCTGGCGGGCTTGCTGCTCTGTTCGTGCGGCAAGCCTGCGACTGGTTCGAAGGCGCGGCGGAACGGGGAGGAACCCGCGCGCCCGGTGCGGCTGGCGGCTGTCGAGATGCGTCCGATGGAGCGGAGCATCAAGGCGACGGGCACGCTGGCGGCCTACGAGGAGTCGACGCTCAGCGCGAAAGTGCCGGGGCGTTTGCAGCAACTGATGGTGGACATCGGGAGCGTGGTGCGGGCGGGGGATGTGCTGGCCCAGATCGAGCCGCGCGATTATGAACTGCGTTTGCAGCAGGCGGGCGCCGCCCTGGCTCAGGCGCGCGTGGCGCTGGGTTTGCCTCTGGATGGCGACGATGACGAAATCGCGCTTGACGAGGTGAGTTCGGTCAAACAGGCCAAGGCCGTGCTCGACGAGGCCTCGAAGAACCAGGACCGCGTGGCCCGCCTTCTCAAGTCCGGCATCGCCTCGGACGCGGAGTTCGACACGGTCGAGGCGACGCACACGGTGGCTGCGGCCAAGTACGCGACGGCGCTGGAAGAGGCGCGGATGCGGATGGCGACTCTGTCTCAGCGACGGGCCGAGTACGAAATCGCCCGCAAACAGCTCGCTGACGCTTCGGTTCGGGCCCCATTCGACGGCGCGGTGCAGTCGCGTCCGGCCAGCGTGGGCGAATACGTGGCGACGGGCGCGCCGATTGTGACCGTGGTGAAGACCAATCCGCTCCGGCTGCGCCTTGTGGTTCCCGAGAGGGAGTCGATGCTCGTCCGGGCCGGGCAGACAGTCCGGCTCTATGCGGAAGGGGACGCCGCCGCGTATCCCGGCACGATCACGCGTCTGAGTCCCGCGCTGGTCGAGGAAGACCGCATGCTGCGGGTCGAGGCCGACGTGCCCAATCCCGGGTCACTGCGTCCGGGGATGTATGCCAGCGCGGTGATCGTGGTGGACGATCGCCAGGAGGCTCTGACCGTGCCGACCAACGCCGTGGTGACATTTGCCGGCATCGAAAAAGTGGTGCTGGTCCAGGACGACAAGGCGCTCGAGAAGGACATCACCAGCGGACGCCAGCGCGCCGATCGGGTCGAGGTCCTGTCCGGGCTCACCCTCGGGCAGACGGTTGTGTTGAATCCGGCCGGCCTGCGGACTGGGCAGCGTGTCACGGTGGCATCGACCCTGAGCGAGACGCCGTCGGCGCCCGCAGGCGGCGGCCAGTCCACCGCCACGGGGCCGGTGGGCGGCGCGGGTGCTGCAGCGGCGCGGAGCGAATTGGGCGCAGCGAACAGACAGTCCAATGCAGAAACTCGCTGAAATCTGCATCCGTCGGCCGGTGTTTGCGACGATGATCGTGATGGCCCTGGTTGTCGTGGGCGTGGCCGGGTACATGAATCTGGGGGTGGACCGGTTTCC
>DAOOQY010000234.1:0-6523 GCA_035389025.1 Verrucomicrobiota bacterium | reverse complement strand
CGGCCAGGAGCGCCGGGATCGGGGCGTTCTCCTCGTCCAGGCCGCGGTCGGACAGGATGAGGATGTTCACGCCGTCCGCCACCGCCCGATCCGCCTTCGCGTACAAGGCATCCATGGCCTTCTCGAGTCCAAGCCGTCCCTCCTCGGGCTGGAAAAGGATGGGCAGCGTGATGGACCGGAAGTCGCCTTGGGCGATGTGGCGCAGTTTGGCCAGTTCCTCGTTTGTCAGGATTGGGGTCTTGAGTCGGATGAGGTGGCAGCTTTCGGGGAGGGGATCGAGCAGGTTGCGCTCGGAGCCGATGGTTGTTTCGGAGGATGTCACGATCTCCTCGCGGATGCAGTCAATGGGCGGGTTGGTGACCTGGGCGAAGAGTTGTTTGAAATAGTTGTAGAGGAGATGGGGCTGATTCGAGAGCACGGCCAGCGGGGCGTCGTTGCCCATCGAGCCGATTGCCTCGACACCACTCGATGCCATGGGGGCCAACACCGTCCGCAAATCCTCGTACGTGTACCCAAAAGCCCGCTGCCGGGTGAGCACGGTGGAATGGTCGGACTCGGGCAGGTGCGGTGGCTCGGGCAGTCGGGCCAAATCGACCACGCGTTGGTCGAGCCATTGTCTGTACGGGCGCGCGGACGCCACCGTGTGCTTGATCTCGTCGTCGGAGATCATCCGGCCCTCCTCGGTGTCGATGAGCAGCATGCGCCCGGGCTGGAGACGCCCCTTGCGGAGGACGCGATGGGAAGGGATGTCGAGGACGCCGACCTCGGACGCCATGACCACGAGGTCGTCCTTGGTCACGTAATAGCGGGCGGGGCGCAGGCCGTTGCGATCGAGGACGGCGCCGATGCGGGCGCCGTCGGTGAACACGATGGAGGCGGGGCCGTCCCACGGTTCGAGCAGGCAGCTATGATACTCGTAGAACGCCTTTTTCTCGTCGCTCATGCTCTCGTGATTGGTCCACGGCTCGGGGATCATCATCATCATGGCGTGCGGGAGGGAGCGTCCGGCCAGCACCAGCCACTCGAGGCAGTTGTCGAACATGGCGGAATCGCTTCCGTTGGTGTTGATGATGGGGAGGACGTCGCGGATATCGGCGCCGAAGAGCCCGGATTGGAACATGGCCTCGCGCGCATGCATCCAGTTGACGTTGCCGCGGAGGGTGTTGATTTCGCCGTTGTGGGCGATGTAGCGGTAGGGATGGCCGCGTTCCCAACTGGGGAAGGTGTTCGTTCTGAAGCGCGAGTGAACCAAGGCGAGCGCGCTCTCGATGGCCGGGTCATTGAGGTCGGGGTAGTACTGGGGCAACTGATCTGAACTGAGCATGCCCTTGTAGACGACCGTCTTGTGGGAGAGGCTGGGCATGTACCAATAGTGGCTCCCTTTCAAGCCCGAGTTGCGAATCTCGCGGACCGCCCGCTTCCGGATCACGAAGAGCTTTCGCTCGAAGGCCATGTCGTCGGCCAGATTGGGATTGCGGCGGACGAAGACCTGGCTCACGAACGGCTCCGAGGCTCTCGCCGTGGCGCCGATCATCGAGTTGTCGGTCGGCACGGCGCGCCACCCGAGGGCTTCCTGGCCCTCCTGGGCCACGATCACCTCGAACAGCCGCTGGCATCCGCGTCGCTGCGCCGCATCCCGCGGCAGAAACACCATGCCCACCCCGTACTTGCGCGGCCCCGGAAGGGTGATTCCGGCATCTCCAGCCGCGCGTTCGAGGAACTGGTGGGGCGTCTGCAGCAGAATGCCCGCGCCGTCCCCGGTGTTGGCCTCGGAGCCGCAGGCCCCGCGGTGGTTCAGATTCAGGAGGACCTGAAGGGCGTCGAGGATCGTCTGATGCGACTTCCGTCCCTTGATGTCGGCTACGAATCCGACGCCACAGGACTCGTGCTCGAAGGCGGGATCGTAGAGGCCCTGGCGGCCAGGCGCCTGAGTCCTGGGGCGCGGGGCATCGTTCAACCGTGCTGTTGGCTTGCTCATCGCGTGCTTCGTCATCCGCGTCCGGGCGCCTTGGCCCGGACGCGAACCGCGGAACTATTTGTCAAAGGGCCGACTTGCGCAACTGGGCAGGTGCACAATTCAGGAATCCGCAAGGTTCAGGCGCGCGATCTCGATTTGAGTTTGCCCAGGGCGGCGTCGATATCCGACAGGAGATCGTTGACGGGCTCGATGCCGATCGAGAGCCGGACCGTGTTGGGTTTGACGCCGAAGGTTGTGCGCCGTTCGGGCGGCATGTAGAGCATGGTGGTGAGGAAGGGGATGCAGATGAGGGACTCGGTCGAGCCGAGGCTGACGGCGTGGCGGATGACGCGGAGCGCCGAGATGAAGCGTTTGGCGTCCTCCTGAGTTGTGCCGACTTCGAAGGCGAGCATGCCGCCGAAGCCGCGTTTCATCTGGCGCGCGGCGATCCGGTGGCCGTCGAAGCTCTTGAGGCCCGGATAGCGCACGTTCGAGATGCCGCGGCACTGGGCGAGGTGTTTGGCCACGGCCATGGCGTTCGAGGCCATCCGTTCGGCTCGCAGCGGGAATGTCTTGAGCCCCCGTTCGAGCAGCGAGGCCGAGTAGGCATCGAGGGTGGTGCCGATGGCCTGGCGTGTGAACCAGAGCTTGTCGTAGTCCTCCTTGGTTCCGGCGATGGCGCCGGCCATGAGGTCGTTGTGGCCGCCCAGGGCCTTGGTTGCGCTATGGACGACGAGGTCGGCGCCCAGGGCCAGCGGTTTCTGGTGATAGGGCGTGGCGAACGTGTTGTCGACCACCACCCGGGCGCCCACGCGGCGGGCCATGGCCTTGACCGCGGCGACATCGATCGATTTGCAGAGCGGGTTGCTCGGGGTCTCGAGAAAGATCATCTGGGTGTTGGGCTTGACCTGCCGCTCGATCCGGGGCCAGTCCGCGGCGTCGACCCATGTCACCTCGACGCCCAGTCGTTCGAGGATGAGCGAGACCTTGTAGTGCGCGCCGTAGATGTCATGGAAGAGGATGAGGTGCCCTCCGGCGCGCAGGTAGGTCAGATAGACCATCGTGCAGGCGGCCATGCCGGTGGTGCACACCACGCAGTCCTCGGCCTCTTCGAGGGCGGCGATCTTCTTCTCGACCGCGCGGACGGTTGGGTTGTCGTCGCGGTGATAGGTATAGCCGTCGATCTCGCCGTCGGTGATCTGGCGCAGCACCTCGAAGTCGAGGTACTCGTAATTGACCGCGTTCACGATGGGCGTGACCATCGGGCGGTTCCCGTAGGGCGTCAGCGGGTCGGCGGGATGCTGGCCGGCGTAGTGGGGGGGTGAGGGTTTTCGTGTTGTGGCCATAGGAGCTTCGAAAAGTCACGATTGTTACGGTCGAGTCATCTCTCTCAGGCAGTGCAGTTGACCCTGTTTCCGGCGGGCGCGCAAGCCCGGGGAGGGCGAGGGCGAGGGGAAGCGGCATGTCGACGCGTGTTTTGGCTGCGGTTTGGCTTGACAGCGGGGCCGGGAAAGTGTTTCTACACGTAGAAACAGAGTGGACAGGATTGCCGACATCGCCGCCGTGCTCGCCACAATGCGCGAGGCGCGGAGTGTCGAGCGCCTTCTCCGGGAACTGTTGACCGCGAGCGAGGCGGAGAAACTGTCGCTCCGTTGGGACATCGTCCGGTGTTTGTCCGAGGGCGAAAGCCAGCGGGCGATCGCCCAGAAGTTGGGAGTCAGCCTGTGCAAGATCACACGCGGCGCCCGAGAGTTGAGAAAAGGGGGGTCCACCCTGAAGCGGGTATTTGCCGCACGGGTTGGGGGATTCCCCCGACCATGACACGAACAAGCCTATGCAGACCACAGTGTTCCTGAACGCAGAAGAAATGCCGCGGCAATGGTACAACCTGGCCGCAGATCTCCCATCCCCGCTGCAGCCGCCGCTGGGACCGGGGGGGATTCCGATCAAGCCCGAGATGCTCGCGCCGGTCTTTCCGATGAACATCATCGAGCAGGAGATGAGCACGCAGCGTTGGATCGACATTCCGCAGGAGGTGCTCGAGATCCTCTGGAAATGGCGTCCGTCCCCGCTGCGCCGCGCCGCTGCGCTCGAGAAGGCGCTGGGCACCCCGGCCAAGATTCTCTACAAGGACGAGAGCGTTTCGCCGCCGGGCAGCCACAAGCCGAACACGGCCGTTGCGCAGGCCTGGTACAACAAGCAGTTCGGCATCAAGCGGATCACCACCGAGACCGGGGCGGGGCAGTGGGGAGCGCCCTGGCGTTTGCGTGTTCCCTGCTGGGCCTCGAGTGCAAGGTCTTCATGGTCCGGATCAGTTTCGATCAAAAGCCGTTCCGCAAGCTGATGATGGCGACGTGGGGAGCCAACTGCGTGGCGAGTCCCTCGACAGAGACGAATGCCGGGCGCGAGATTCTGGCCAAGCATCCCGACACGCCCGGCTCGCTCGGCATCGCCATCAGCGAGGCTGTCGAGGCGGCTGTGACGGACAGGACGGGCTCGACGCGGTATTCGCTGGGGAGCGTGTTAAACCACGTGATGCTGCATCAGACGATCATCGGGCTGGAAGCCAAGAAACAACTGGCGAAGATCGGCATCAAGAAGCCCGATGCGGTCATTGCGTGCACCGGCGGCGGGTCCAACTTCGCCGGAATCGCGTTCCCGTTCGTCAACGACAAGATCAACGGGGCCGAGATCGACATCATCCCGGTCGAGCCGACATCGTGTCCGACCATGACCAGGGGGCCGTTCGTCTACGACCATGGGGATGCGGCCAAGATGACGCCGCTTCTTCCCATGCACTCGCTGGGCCATGATTTCATCCCGCCCCCGATCCATGCGGGCGGCCTGCGGTATCACGGCGTTGCGCCTCTGCTGAGCCAGACCATCATCGAAGGGCTTGTCACCCCTCGAGCCATCGACCAGATCGAGTGCTACGAGGCGGCTGTGCTCTTCGCGCGGGTCGAGGGGATCATCCCCGCGCCGGAGACCAGTCACGCCATTGCGGCTGCGATCCAGGAGGCCAAGAAGGCAAAGGACGAGGGCAAGGAGAAGGTCATTCTCTTCAACTTCTCGGGTCATGGCCTCATGGACCTGACTGGATACGACAGGTTTTTCCAGGGCAAACTCACCAATTACGCGCTGCCGGCCAGCGAGATGGGGAATGCGATCAAGGAACTCAACGGGTTGCCGCGGCCCAAGGTCGTTCGCACCGGCAGGTGGTGAGCGGGCCCGGGGCGTTTGGCTGCCTGGTCGTTTGGATACACTCGACAGACCCCTCACCCCGGCCCTCTCCCATGCGATGATGGGAGAGGGCGTCCCGCCGTGGCGGGACGGGTGAGGGTGACGATGTCGTGCATTCCGTCGATTGCTCAGTATTGCAGGCCCTCCGGTTGCTCTTTGTGAAAGCCGGCGGAGGTTCCGCCCTCGAATGCGGGACCTCCGTCGCTCCTCGATGGTTCCATGACGCTTCCGGCAGACCCCAATTCGGAGAAGTACTGCCCGCGGCTCGGCCATGCCGTGACGCTCGCCTACTGTGTCCGCGAGCGGATCGACCGTCCGTGCAGGCTTGTTTTCCAGTGCTGGGAAGGCCGCCTGCCAATTCGCGAGCACCTTCTCACCCTGTACAAGGAATCGGAGATCGAGATGATTGACGCACCGGCCTCGAAGCTCTCGTCGATACTTGACATTATCGCGCGGGCGCAGCGCACTTCCGAGGGGCCGGATGCCGGCTCCGGGACATAACCTATGATGCTGACGAACTGGAATGGTTGTTTGGCGGGCTGCCTGCTGGTTGCCGGCGCCCTGGCTCAGGCCCCTGCGGCCTCGCGCGACACGGCCCACTACAAGGAGTTCAACCTGCTCGAGCGCGAAATCCAGGAGGAGGATGCCAGGGACAGGGCGCGCGCGGAACGGAAGGGTGTGGCGTTCAAGCCGTCCGAGCGGAAGCCGGAGAAGCGGCTCACACTGGATTTCTCCCGACTCGATCGGCCTCGGGCGAAGGAGGAGTTCGCTTTGCTGGGGCATATGCCGCCGAAGCGGCAATGGTGGACGGGGAACTGCTGGTGTTTTGCGGCGACGTCTCTGATGGAATCGGAGGTGCTCCGGCAGAGCGGTCGGGAAATCAAGCTCTCGGAGATGCACACCGTCTACTGGGAGTTTGTCGAGAAGGCGCGCGAGTTCGTGCGGACCAAGGGCGCGAGCCTGTTCGATGAGGGGGCGGAATCCGAGGCGCTTCTGCTGCGCTGGAAACAGTACGGGGCCGTTCCCGAGTCGGCCTACACCGGTCTGCCTGGGGGAACCGCCGTGTTCGACCAGGGGCCGATGATGGAGGAGGCTCTCGGGTATCTGACCATGGTCAAAGAGGGGGGCCACTGGGACGAGTCGATCGTCACGGGCCACATCCGGACGATCCTCGACCGGCATCTGGGGGCGCCGCCGGCCACGGTGAGAGTCGATGGGAAGGACCTCACGCCGCAGGACTACGTGCGTGATGTGCTGCGGATCAATCCGGACGATTACGTCGAGTTCATGTCGACGCTCGAAGCCCCGTTTTGGACCAAGGCCGAG
>DAOOQY010000233.1:0-6552 GCA_035389025.1 Verrucomicrobiota bacterium | reverse complement strand
CCTTCTACGAATTCCCGGTGCCGCCGGACCTGTTCGACGCCGATGGCCTGCTCACGGTGGAATACACAAACCAGAACGAGGCCGCGGTGCTGTTCCCGCTGGACGAGGGTTTCGAGGTGCTCTACCGCGCGGGCGGGTTCGGGCTGAACTACGTGCGGGGCGTGGCGATCATCTTCTGCTGGCTGGCTCTGCTCGCCGCGCTCGGACTGGCCGCGGCGAGCTTCCTCTCGTTCCCGGTCGCCGCCTTTCTCGCCCTGGGCCTGCTCATCGTCGCCTTCTCGACTGGCACGATGAGCCTGGTCATCGAGCAAGGGACCATCCGGGATGTCAACCCGAATACAGGCGAAGTGGCGAAGGCCAACGTGTTCGATCACGTGACCGTCGGTTTCTTCAAGGGGCTGCTGGGGGTCATCAATTTGGTGCGCGGCTTTTCGCCCATCGATTCGCTGAGCACGGGGCGCTCGGTGTCGTGGACGCAGTTGGCCCGGGCCATCAGCCAGATCGTGCTGCTCATGGGCGGGCTGTTCGCCGCCCTCGGCATTGCGATCTTCACCCGCCGCGAACTGGCCACGGCGCAGGGGAAAGGCTAGAAATGGCGCGCTCGCGTTCACACTGGTACAAAGCCGGGCTGGCCGGGCTGGCGGTCGCGCTGTTGATGGGGGCCGCGTGGGCGCAACGGACGCTGACGCAGTTGCGCGGCGATCTGGGGCTGACGCGCGTCGAGCCGCTCAAGAACGCTCCGCCCATTCTGTCTCTCACGACGGTTGTGCTGGGCGGGTTCCGGGGCCTGATCGCCAACGCCCTCTGGATTCGCGCGATGGAGTTGCAGGACCAGGACAAGTATTTCGAGAAGGTCCAGTTGGCGGACTGGATCACCAAACTCCAGCCGCACAACAAGACCGTTTGGATCGTCCAGGCGTGGGACATGTCCTATAACATCTCGATCAAGTTCAGCGACCCGCGGGACCGCTGGCTGTGGGTGTCGCGGGGGATCGAGCTGTTGCGGGATCAGGCCCTGCTCTACAATCCGCACGAGGTGCTGCTCTACCGGGAACTGGCCTGGCACTTCCAACACAAGATGGGGCACAACCTCGACGACGCCCACCTCTTCTTCAAAGGCGCCTGGGCCTCGCAGATGCAGGAACTCTTCGGGGGCGGCAGCCCGCCCTGGGACGAACTCGCCAATCCCCAAACCGACGACGCACGGGACCGGGCCCGGCGGCTGCGCGAGGTGTACAAGATGGACCTGGCCCGCATGCAGAAGGTGGACGAACTCTACGGGCCGCTGGACTGGCGGCTGCCGGAGGCCCACGCGCTCTACTGGGCCTACGTCGGCAAGCAGGAGGCCAAGACCCAAACCGACCTCATCCAGTTGCGGCGCGTCATCTATCAATCCATGGACATGGCGTTCCACCGCGGCCGGCTGATCGATGCGAAGCTGGGCGAGGGTTTTCGCTTCGAGCCCAATCTCGACATCGCGGACAAGGCCCACGCGGCGTACGAGGAGGCGATGGCGGAGGATGCGGAAATGCGCCAGCACATCAGCCGCGCCCACAAGAACTTCCTCCTCAGCGCCACCTACTTCTTCTATGTCCACGGACGCACGCGCGATGCCGAGCGGTGGTTCAATGTCGTCAAGGAGAAGTATCCCAAGGATTACCCCCGGGCCATGACGCTGGACGAATACGCCCTCAGGCGCGTGGGCGAGGATGTGGGCGAGACCGACATGAACCGAACGATCTCGAACATCACGGGGGCTTTGCGGCAGTCGTATGTCAACCTTGTCGATGGCGATGAGGACGCATTCAACGGCTACCAGGCTCTGGCCCGGAACATCTGGGCTCGCTACCAAAGCAAGATTGTCGGCGGACCGTCTCAACAACGCGTCGGTTTGCCGCCGTTGAAGGAGATGCAGGCCGAAATCCTCCGTTACCTACTCGATCCGGAACGCGGCATTCGGCCGGAGGCCAAGGCGATCCTGCAAAGCCAGCTCGGCATCACCGGCCCGCCCGCAACGGCCACCAACGCGCCGCCGCCGGCCCCTTAGGCTAACACCTGATAAGGCTTCGCGGGGTCTCAGCGCGAAACAATAGCTCGAGCAATCCAGCTTTGTATCGTGTTCAAGCCCGCAGGAACATGCAGCCACGGAAGACGCTCACACCATTCAACGCATCCGACTCAAGTATCAGTCGCTCTGCGAACTGATGGATGAGCGGATGCGTCGACAGTGGGCTGCGACGGAGGCGTCCGCATCCCCAGCTTCTGCCAGAAGTGAGACAAAACGTCTCGAGATATTCCCCACCTCGAGTCTCTCGCCAGCGAATTCTCGAGAGGCATCAGAGTTAGAGGTACTGGCCGAGCACGCGGGCGAAGTGGGGGAAAGCCTCCTCCGGCTCCTCGATTTCCGGGTGCCAGGCCTTTTCCCATTCGAAGCTGAAGTAGCCGGGGTACTTTCGCTCGACCAGAAGTCGCACGATGTCGCGCACCGGCACGGTGCCGGTCCCGGTCAGCACATAGCGCACGCCGTTGCCTTCGGGCTTCGAGTCTTTGAGATGCACGTGCCGGATGAAGCGTCCCAGGTGTTCGAGGGTGCGGTCGGGCGATTCTTTTGCGGCCACGACCGTGTGATGCGAGTCCCAGAGCAAGCCGACCGTCTCCATTTGGACGGCGGTCAGAATCTCGAGCAGCGTCGCCGAATCGCAGAAATCCCCGTGGGACTCGAGAAGGACGGTCACGCCGCTGCCCTTGGCGTGTTCGCCCATTGCGCGCAGTCCGGCGACGACGCGGTCGACGGTTGCCTGCCTGGGCTGGCCGGCGACGATCCTGTCGCCGAACACGCGAACGAAAGGCGCATGGAGCCGGTGGGCCAGATCGATGAAGCGGCGGGCCTCGTCGAGTTGAGTGGCGCGGACGGCGGGCTCGGCATCGTGCAGGCGCGCCGACGCCCCGAGACCGGCCAGGCGCAGTCCGGCGGACTCGAGTTCTCTCACGCTCGAATCGAGACGCGAGCCGCTGAATTCGGGGCGTTTGGTCAAGTCCATGGTCCCCTGAATCCCGCGCAACTCGATGGCCGCGTAGCCGTATTGGGCGGCCCGTCTCAGGATGGTGGCCCAATCCCAGCGCGGGCAGCCGAGGGTCGAGAAGGCGATGGGCAGGCGTTTGGACGGGCTGGTCGCCGAGAGACACGCCGGGGCCGCGATCGAGCCGGCGACGAGCCCCAGGAAACGTCGTCGTGTGGTTCTCATTGTTTGGCTTTCCGGTTTGCAGGCGACGCTCGATTGTGCGCGCATTCCCAAGAGCGGTCAAACACTCGAAGCGCGAAGCCGTGAGGCCGGGGTTCATGACCTCATCGAGCGTAGCACCCGCAGGCCATCCGCATACAGAGCCTCTCGTTTAACCCACTCCCAAGCCATTCCCAAGCCACTCCATCACCTCTGCGCCCTTGTCACGGACACAGGGACCCCAAAGCAAACAGCATGTCAATTACTACGAACCTGTCACTTAGTCCTTCTTCTTTCTGTGGGTGAGCCGAGAGAAGCCGAGGGGCTCTCCTGGCATCGGCTGGCGAGACCGGTCCGCCGGCATCATCGTGTGTGAACGCTTCCGTCGGCCAGCGCCACCACCTCGTGCCCGTCCGCCATCCGCGCCCGAATCAGCACTTCCTGGGGCCGACTCTCGTCGGCCGTCAGGCTCACCGTGACTTCGGTGTCGGCGAGGCCGCTCACATCGGCTTCGGTCACCAGGTTCCGCGCGATCAACTCGCGCAGCGAGACCGAGGCCGGCACAGGCGCATTCTGGGCCCTCAAGCCGTCAGCGCACGTCTTGGCGGCAGCCAGGAGTTTCGCCGCATCGACATGCCGGACAAGCTCATGCCGGCGAGCGTGGCTCGGGGAACTGGAGTAGATCACGCCCACGGCAACGACGATTGCGCCGAGCAGTCCGCCGACGATCAGAGTGCGCCGCATAATGGGACAGACGCGATGAACCGGTGACTTGTTTAAAAATCGAGAGCTGTGTCGGCAAATGCCGTTTAGCCCGGTTATTTCACACGCTTCGCGAGGACCCCTAACCCGCATAGCGGTCCTCTTGCGAAGTCTGACCGCCATGTGCACCGACGGGGTGTGAAACATGCGGGTTAGGCAGGGCGACCGAAGACGTGCCGAAGGTCACCGGATTCAATCAGGCTGGTTCATTTGAACAGGAGGAGTCGGGCGCCGACCAGGATGAGGAAGCCGCCGAAGACGCGCTTGAGATCGGCCGAGGCGATGTACTTTGTGAGCCAGGATCCGAAGAACCCGCCCAGCAGGGCCGTGGGCGCCAGGGCCAACGCGAGGCGCCAGTCGACATGCCCCAGCCCATGATGCTTGAAAGTCCCGATGAGCGCCGTCGGCACGATCACCGCCAGGGAGGTGCCGATTGCGGATTTGATATCGAGCTTGAGCAGGAGCATCATGGCGGGCACCATCACAACCCCGCCGCCCACGCCGAACAACCCGCTGGTCACGCCGCCGATCAGTCCGATCAAACCCGCATAGAGATAGAGCATGGGGCGCTTCATGCCGCAAGCCACGCCGCCCGACAACTCTTTTCGCTTGTGAGGTATTTGCTCGTGCGGCATCGCCGGCACGCGGCGCGCGCGTCTGAGACGGAGCCTCGCCAAGCTTGAATCCGCCGGGTGAATCCCGCATCGTCCAGCCCATGCAAAGTGTCACCGGTCCCGTCTATGTGGTGCGCGACAACATCGACACCGACCAGATCATTCCGGCGCAGTATTTGAATCTGGTGCCGACGATTGCCGAAGAGTACGAGAAGCTCGGTTCGTACGCCCTGTGCGGCCTTCCCGACGCGCTTTATCCGATCCGATTCGTCTCTCCCGGCCGGCTCGATGCGGAGTATCCGATCATTGTGGCGGGGCGCAACTTCGGCTGCGGCAGTTCGCGCGAGCATGCGCCGATTGCTCTGGGGTCCGCCGGGTGCCGGATCGTGGTGGCGGAGAGTTTCGCGCGCATCTTCTTTCGCAACTCGGTGGCCACGGGCGAGTTGTATCCGTGCGAATGCGCGGAGCGCCTCTGCGAAGTGCTCAAGACCGGCGATGTGGCGGCGGTCGATCTCGATGCGGGGACGGTGACCTGCGCGGCGGGCGGGCGAGTCTTCCGGCTCAAACCATTGGGCGATGTGCGTCCGGTGGTGGACGCGGGCGGCCTGTTCAACTACGCCCGCAACACGGGCATGATCGCCTCCTGACCCCGCTCATTGGGAATCCGTCCGCCATTCCAGAGCGGCCAGCGTCGTCACGAATTCGTCCAGGTCGGCGCGCGGGGATCGGCTCGAGTCGGGGTTGCGGAAATTGTTGAGGAGCAGGGCGAAGGCGAATCGCTCGCCGGCCTTGGAGGTGACGTAACCGGACAGGGCATTGACGTACCGCAAGGTGCCGGTCTTGGCCCGGGCGTTGCCCGCCGCAGGCGTTTCCAGCATCCGACTTCGCAATGTGCCGTCAACACCCGCCACGGGCAGTGCGTCGCGGAACACCGCGGCCTGAGGATGCCGGTCCATGAACCGGAGCAACTGGACGATGGCGGCGGGCGTCACCAGATGGCGGCGGCTCAAACCGGAGCCCTCCTCGAAGAGCACCTCTTCGGCGGGAATGTCCGCGCGGCCCAGGAAGGCTTCGAGCGCCCTGATCCCAGCCGCTTCAGCCGTGTGCGGGAACACGCCCGCGGGCGGCCAGGCGCTCCGGCTGGCGTTGGTCTGACTCGAAGCCGCCAGTTCCGCGGCGCCGACTTGCAGCAGCAGCAACTGGGCGTAGAGGTTTTGCGACGGCTTCATCATGCGCGCCAGAAGGTCGCGGAGGGGAGGCGATTCCACGGCGGCCAATTCCATGCGACCTGCTCCAGACGCCGAATCGGCGGATGCGCCGGCCGGATCGGTCATGCGGACGTTGCCGGCCACGCGAATGCCGCGCTGTTCGAGGGCTGCCTTGAACAAATGGCCGAACCACGCCGCGGGCGCATGCACCGAAACCGTTTCGGTGATCCCGGTGTCGCCGACGGGGATGTGGCCGGTCACGACGACCAGGCTGTGGCTCAGCGGGCGCTCGACCTGAACGGCGCGCCGGACGCCAGTCGGCGCCGTGACACATCGGTTGTCCACCGCGATGAAGCCGGACCCGGGCAGGAGCTGAACCGTCGCCGGGCTTCCCGGCGTTTGGCCCGGCTTGACCACGACATCGACCGCGTTGTCATTGATCGTGAGGGCTGACACCTCGGCCCCATAGGCGTATTGGAGGTCGTCCCAGTCCCATCCCGACCCGAGCGCCGGGCTGGCGAAGTAGGTGGCATCGACGACGAGGTCACCGCGCACGCGCTTGATGCCGGTCGCGGCAACCACCCCGAGCAGAGGCTCGAGCGCCCGATCGAGCCGGCCCTCATGGAACCGGGCGGCGAAGGTCGGATCGCCCCGACCGCAGACGATCAAGTCGCCTTTGAGCGTTCCGCGTCGAGTCGGACGCTCCTGGCTGCAGACCGAAGTGCGAATGCGGAACTCGGGTCCGAG
>DAOOQY010000232.1:0-6564 GCA_035389025.1 Verrucomicrobiota bacterium | reverse complement strand
CACCCGCAGGACCGACAGAATGCTCCCGGTTCCCTTTCTGGGCGCGGTTTTGCCACAGCCCGGATGTCAGACTCCGCGGAGCTTTGTGAAACATCCCGGCTAAAGTGTTCTCAGTTCCCTGTCAAGCGCACCGTTGCCGCGAGTCGACACACGAGAAGCCCCTGACCGTCATCGGCCCTGCCACGCTGCAAGATGGGTGGCCGATTGGCCGATTTCCACAACACGCGTCCCGATCCCCCTTCACCCCACGACATTCACCTGCAAATATCGCATCGTCGCCGACTCCCCCAACGCACCCGAACCCCGCAGCGGTCGTGCCCCGTCCCGCCGCCTTGCCCCAAACCGGTCCCGAAACTCCACGAACACCTCGTTCACGTAGTTCCTCGACCCGACACCGCCCGACGAGAACTCACTCGAATCGAAGCACCGTGAACGAGCGTGGCGTGAAGAGGCGCCGCGCAATGCCATCGGCGCAGCGGTGCGGCCATATCTCCGAGCGTGGAGCTATCTGCATCGGATCGTCCGCGGTGTTGCGGGCATCGAGCGGGCCTTCGAGTTGTTCGACCGCGGCGTCGGGCCTGGCAGGTTCGAAGCCATCGAACCGAATGATGGCCGGCACGGGTTGGTCACCGGCATTGACGACCTGGAGAACCAGGGTGCGTCCGTCCTCGCTGCGCGTGGCGACGACATCCAGGCCACCCTGCGGTCCTTCCACGTCGGCCTGGATCAGACATGGTTGGTAGTGGCGTGAGATCATGCGGGTGACGTAGCCGGGCGGCTGGAGCCAGACCTGCCAGGGATTGAGAAACAGGAGGCCCTGGTCCCAGTCGTTGTCGTTCTGTCCATCGGGCTGAAGGCAGTTGGCCGAGGCTGCGATCGGGATGCGCCCGTCGCGCTGGATTGCCTGAATGGCCAGCGCGTTGGCCAAGGCGCGTTTGTGGGAGTGATTGCCGGCGTTGAATTCGAACACGACGACCTTGAACCGCGCGCCATCGGCGATTCGTTCCAGCGCATCGCGGAACGAAGACATCCCGGCGAGCAGATCATCGGGCCGGGGGCCTTCAGTCCCCACATGGACGTCAAACCAGACCTCGCGATCGAACCGTTTGGCGAGTTGCAGAATCTCATGATGCGCCGCAAGGCTGGTGATGCCGCCCAGGGCACCCTGGAAGTGGAATGGGTCTTCGATTGCCTGGCGGTAAGCGAAATCACCGACGACCAGGACGATGTCGGGGTCTTTGGCCCAGATGGCTTCGGCAATGGGCTTGAACTTCAGCCAGTACGCCTCGTCCACGCGCTCCTCGTTGCCCAGTTGCAGGTGCTTGAGCCGGTAAGGCGCAGCGTGCCCGTCCGCGGCGCGTCTCCGCCCCCATTCACTCCGGGCCGGGCCGTTCACGTATTCGATGAAATCCGCCATGTCTTGCGGCGTCTCGCCGATGTTCACGTCCGGGATCGCGAGGAACCCGGCCGCCTCGCAGAAATTCAGGAAATCGAAGATGCCCCAGCCATTCGAGGCATGCGGATACCACCAGCCGGCGTAAGGCGGACGCGCCTGGCGCGGGCCGATCATCTTCTTCCACCGGTACGCGGGGGCGTTGACCATGCAGCCGCCCTGGCGCAGGACGGTTATGCCCTGGTCGATCAATCCTTGGGCCACATCCTTGCGAACGGGGAGTCCCTTGAAGCGTCCCCAGGATCCGGGCTGCAGGAAGGCATAGCCCAGTGTGACCGTGCCGGGCTGTTTGAGTTTGATCGCGAACCGGCCTGTCCTGTCGTTGTCGTCTGGCCGCAATGTGAAATCGAGACGCTGCCAGCCGCCAGCCGCCAGCTTCAAGCGCCTCTGGGCATGGACTTTGGTGCCGTCACGATTCTCGATGGCAACGAACACCTCCATGGCCCGGGGTGCACGGGCGCAGATGAACCCTTCGTAGGGCTTGCCGCGAACGAAGTTCATGCCCCAGCGGTTCAGGCTCTGGTTCTCGACGCCGACCTCGCCCTGTCCCCCGATGAAGCTCAGCCGCTGGCTCTGGCGTCCGGAAAAAGCCTCCTGCTCGATCAGGTCGAATGCGCCGGTTGCGCCGCCGCGGCAAAAGCCGCGCCACATGCCGCTGACGCCCCTGACAGAGTCGTCTTGCGATGCGCAGGCGAACTCGATTCGCCTGGTTTGGCCACCGGTGGCAATGGTCAAGTTGCGGAAGCGCGCCTCGCGCTGCCAGGTCCGGAGGCCGATTGTCCCGGTCTCGAGAGGGTGTTGCGTGTCATCGAATTGCATGATGCTTCGGCCGTCGACCAGCACCTCGATCGATTTGGCGGTCATCCGCACGGTCAATTTGATCCATTGCATCGATGGCACCTCGCACGGCACGGTGCGAATCGGTTCCCAGTTCTGACGATGACGCCCCAGAACGAGTCGGCCCGCGGTCTCGAGCGCCACCTCGTATCCGGTGAAGCGGTCCGCGCCCAGACCGGCCTCGGTGACCTTGACGATCAATCCCGCGTTGCCGCTTCCGGGTCCGGGGAAGTACACCTCGACGCTCGCCTCACCGTGTCCAAACGCCGGCCCGTCCCACAGCAACTTGGGGCCCTCACCCGAGGGCGCCCGCAACTCGCCGCCATCGAGCAGCCATTGACCGCCGTGGGTCGTGAAGCCTCGGAGCGGCGCGGGAGGTGCAGGTTCGGCAAAGCTCTCGCCGAAGATCATCTGGCTGTCGATACCGCCGTAAACCTCGTGATTCACGTCTTCGAGACATGCCCCGGTCAGGTGGGGCGAGACCCGGTGGACCACCTGTTTCGCATGAACGGTGATTGTCGATTCCTGGGCGGACGCGGCGGTCAGGCAGGCACAGGCGATGACGAGCAGCGACACCCGACCAATGCGCGCGCAAAGGAGCGCCGGGAATCGGCCGGGCCGCCTCCCGCGTCCCGCATCCGCCTGCGGCGGCCTCAGCACAGGCATCGGCTGTCTTGTCCGCGCCTCGATCCGGGGAATCCCGGACCTCAGCAACGGAGCACTGGAACTCGACTTGTCCGCAACACGTTTCACTGGTCAAGGCTAGGTCATGCGGGCGGCACAGGTCGAGCCCGCGATTCGGGATGACGGTTTGTCAGATGTCCGGTGAACTTGTTTCGAGGGCGGCAGGCGGCCGGAATCCGCGTTGGGTTCGGGGGCAGCCAGATCGGAAAGGCTGGCGCGATCCGACCGCAGTGGTACTCTGGGCGCGGCACTGATTCACCAAAAGAACACGCACATGAAGACGAACCGTCCAATCTCCGATCCGGCATCCATAAACCGCCGCGGTTTTCTCAAGACCTCGGCCACAGTGGCTGGGACAGCGCTTGTCGGCGCACTCGATGTGAGTCGCCTCGCCCACGCGGCCGAGAGCGCCACCCTCAAGCTCGGACTGATTGGTTGCGGCGGACGCGGCACGGGCGCGGTCGGCGACGCGATGCATGGCGACTCGGGCACCGTGCTCTGGGCGGCTGCGGATGTTTTTCCCGACAAGATCGAGACTTCGCTCAGCACGCTGACTCCGATGTTCCCGGGTCGGATTCAGGTGCCGCGTGAAAGGCGGTTTGCCGGGCTGAACGGGTATCGGGGGGTGATCGAGAATTGCGACGTCGTCCTGATCGCCTGTGCGTCCCGGTTCCATCCGGACTACGCCCTGGCGGCCGTCCGGGCGAGGAAGCACGTGTTCATCGAGAAGCCGGCGGCGGTCGATATTGCCGGAATCCGGAAGATTCTCGAAGCCGACGCGTTGTCCAAAGAGAACGGGACGGGGGTGCTTGCGGGCGTGACCTATCGCTATCATCTGGGGCGGCGCGAGGCGATCCAGCGGGTGCACGGGGGTGAGATTGGCGAGATTGTGGCGATTCAGTGTGATTACTTGCGCGGGCCCTACCGATTGATCGACCGCCAGACCCAATGGAGCGAGATGGAATATCAGTTGCGCAATTGGTATCACTTCACCTGGCTCTCGGGCGACGACATTCCTCAATCGCTGGTCCATAATCTCGACTCGGCTCTCTGGGCGTTGGGCGACGTGATGCCCGAGCACGCCTATGGGATGGGAGGGCGCTCGACGCATTTCCAGGCCTCGATGGGCACGTCGTTCGACCATCATCACGTCACGTATGAATACGCCGATGGACGCTGCATTTACGGGTCCTGCCGGACGGCGACCGGCTGTTTCGGATTGAACAAAGACGTGTTTCACGGCACCAAGGGCCGCTGCCATTTCGCCGCATTCGACCGCCCGTATTTCACCGATCTGGCGGGCAAGGTCACCTGGCGGGCTGACGCCGCGGCCTCGGGAAAATCGCCTTACGAGCAGATGCATGTCGAGTTCCTGCAATCGATCCGGGCCGGGACGCCGTTCCAGCGGGCGAAGACCCTGGCCGATTCGACCATGGCGACCGTGGTCGGGCAGATGGCGGTTTACTCCGGGCAGAAGACCACATGGAAGGACGCTTGGGATTCCGGCTTCGCTTTGCAGCCCGCGGGCGAGGTGACGATGGACATGGAGCCGCCGGTCAAACCCGGCGCCGACGGCGTTTATCAGGTGGCGATTCCCGGGCAGACCAAGCTGATTTGACCGGGGTCGCGGTCATTCTGGCGAGGATGCTATGGCCGAAGGTCCCAACCGCTATATCAACCGGGAACTTAGTTGGCTCGAGTTCAATCAGCGCGTGCTCGACGAGGCGCTGGACTGTCGGAATCCGCTGCTCGAGCGGGTCAAGTTCTTCTGCATCGTCAGTTCGAACCTCGACGAGTTTTTCGAGGTCCGGGTTGCCGGGCTCAAACAGCAGGTGCAGAGCGGTGTTGCCGAGCGATCTCCCGACGGGCTGACGCCGATCGAGTGCTGCCGGGCTATCGCGCAGCGCGTCCGACGCATGGTCGAGGATCAATACGCGTGTTGGCGGGAGCAACTGGTTCCGGAGCTGGGGCGGCATGGGATTCGATTCACGCGGGTCGCCGACCTCGATGAGGAGGATCGGCAGTGGCTGGACCGGTTCTATCGCGCGGAGGTCCGTCCGGTGCTGACACCGCTTTCGATCGACCCGGCCCATCCGTTTCCGCAGCTTCTCAACAAGAGCCTCAATCTGATCGTCCAGGTGCGGGCGAAGATCCATGGTCGCAAGCGCGGGCGGCTGGCTGTGGTGCAGGTGCCCCGCATCCTGCCGCGTCTGATCGAGCTTCCCCGCGAAGGCGGCGCCAAGGAGTACGTGTTTCTCGGGAACCTGATCGGCCACTACCTGGCTGACCTGTTCCCGGGGATGCTGATCCTGGGGCACTGGCTGTTCCGTGTGACGCGGAACAGCGAGCTCTACCTCGACGAGGAGGATGTGGCCAACCTGCTCAACGCGGTCGAGACGCAACTGCATCGCCGACTCAAGGGCGAGGCGGTGCGTCTGGAGGTGGAGCGCGATTGCCCGATCAATATCCGGGACGAACTGCTGCGCACCCTGCATCTGGATGAGAACGACCTTTACGTCCTGGACGGGCCGCTGAACCCGACGCGGCTCATGACGCTCTGCACCAACGATCGCCAGCCGGAACTGCATGATCCGCCCTTTCTGGCGCCGGCTCCCCTCCGCCTGCGCGATGCGCCGGACCTCTTCGAGGCGATCCGCGGACGGGACATTCTGCTGCATCATCCGTATGAGAGCTTCGAGTGCGTGGTCAGCTTCTTGCAGCAGGCGGCCGCCGATCCCCGCGTGCTGGCCATCAAGCAGACCCTCTACCGCACCGGCGGGGACGCCCGGATCATCGGCGCGCTTATGGACGCCGTGCGCAACGGCAAACAGGTCACCGCCGTGGTCGAGTTGAAGGCGCGTTTCGACGAGGCCAACAACATCGAGTGGTCGAGGCAACTCGAGCACGCCGGAGTCCATGTCGTCTACGGATTGGTCGGCTTCAAGATTCACTGCAAGGTGACGCTGGTTGTGCGGCGCGACGACGACGGCATCCGCCGCTATCTGCACTTGAGCACGGGGAACTACAATCCCACCACGGCGAAGCTCTACACCGACATCGGGCTGCTCACATGCCACCCCGACTTCGGCGAGGATGCCACCTGCCTGTTCAATTTGCTGACGGGGATTTGCCAGTTTCAGGGGACTCGAAAGTTCGTGGTGGCGCCGTTCGAGCTTCATGACCGCATGCTCGCGTTGATCCGGCGCGAGACCGACAACGCGCGTCGCGGGCTGCCAGCCCGTATTGTCGCCAAGATGAACTCGTTGGTCGACCGGCAAATCATCGACGCCCTCTACGAAGCCTCCCAGGCGGGCGTGCGGATCGATCTCGTCGTGCGCGGAATCTGCTGCCTGCGGGCCGGGCAGCCCGGTCTGAGCGAAACGATCACCGTGCGGAGCATCGTCGGGCGTTTCCTGGAACATAGCCGAATCTTTGCCTTCCATAACGCCTGCCGGCCCGAGGTCTGGCTTTCGAGCGCCGATTGGATGCCCCGGAATTTCTTCAAGCGCATCGAGGTGGCGTTTCCCATCGAGGACGGGAACTTGCGCGACCGCGTCCTGTGGGAACTGGACTCGGTGATCCTGGGCGAC
>DAOOQY010000231.1:0-6591 GCA_035389025.1 Verrucomicrobiota bacterium | reverse complement strand
GGCGAGACCGCTCTCGACTACGCAGGCGGTTTCAATGGCATGTACCTGAACGGCTTCACGCTCCGGCAACCCGGCGCGCTCAAGGACGACCCGGACACGGCAGCCGGTTTCGACGGGGCCACGGCCAAGGTCGAAGTACCCCACACCGCGGCCCTCAACGGCGCGCACTACACCGTCGAATGCTGGGCCAAAGTCACCGGCGGCGCCGGAAGCCACCGCTCGCCATTAACCTCGCGCGCCGACTCGCCCCAACGCGGCTACATCTTCTACGCCACTCCGGATGACACGTGGCAGCACTGGACTGGCCAGGGGACGAGCGCCGGTTGGGACATCATCGCCGGACCGGCGGTCGTCTACGATGCGTGGACTTATTTGGTGGCCACGTACGACGGCACGACCAGGCGGTTCTTTGTCGATGGAAACGAAGTCGGCACAAGCACGAACCCGTTCGCCCCCAACAACGACAGACCCCTCCGCATCGGCGCGGGCGCGACGGATAATCCGGACGGCCTCTTCTGGTTCTATGGCGATGTGGACGAAGTGGCGGTTTATCCGACGGCGCTGACGCGCGAGCGCATCGCGTTGCACTACGCCGCCGCCTTCGGCGCCAGCACGCCGCCCAGCATCAACGCGCAACCAGTCTCGCGCGCCGTCCTGCCCGGCGGGGACGTGACGTTCACCGTGGGCGTTGCCGGCAGTCTGCCGCTCACCTATCAATGGCAACGGAATGACACCGACATCCCCGGCGCAACCGAGGCGACCTTGACGTTGAACTCCGTCACGGGGGCCGATTCGGGCAACTATCGGGTGCGAGTGACCAACCTGGCCGGCACGGCGACCAGCGAGGCCGCCACCTTGACCGTGCTCGAGCTTCCCGGTGTCGCCTACAAAGACGCGGTTCTGGCCGACGGCCCGGTGGCCTACTGGCGGCTCAACGAGACGTCGGGCGAGGTGGCCGACGACGCGGTGGGCGCGTACGACGGAACCTATCGCAATGGGGTGACGCTGGGAGTCCCCGGTGCCCTGGTGGACGACACGGATCTTGCCGCCGGGTTCGTGGTTGAAGCCCAAACGAAAGTCGACGTGCCGTTTGCCTATGAACTCAACTCGCCCGTCTTCTCGGTCGAGGTTTGGGCCAAAGTCACCGGCGGGGCCGGGGTCCATCGCTCGCCTCTGACGTCACGCGCCGACTCGCCCCAGCGCGGCTACATCTTCTACGCCGAGCCTGCCGACACCTGGCAGTTCTGGACCGGCACGGGAGAGCAGGTTGGCTGGAACGTGCTTCAGGGCCCCGCGGTCCGGGTCGGCTCCTGGACCCACCTGGTGGGCACGTACGACGGCGCCGTCAAACGGTTCTATGTCGACGGCGTCGAGGTCGGCTCCAACACGAGCGTGTTCGGACCCAACGACCTCAGTGTCCTGCGCATCGGCGGCGGCGCCTCGGAGAGTGACACCGGCAACTTCTTCTTCCAGGGCAGCGTCGACGAAGCCGCCGTCTACGACAAAGTGCTGACGCCCGTACAGGTCCTGACCCACTACGCCGTCGGCGGGCGGCCGTCGTCGCCGCCGACGTTGAGTATCGAGGCGGATGGCGCCAACGTGGTGCTGACGTGGTCCAACGGCCTCCTGCAAGAGGCCTCCGCGGTCGCCGGCGCCTCTTGGCAGCCCGTGTCCAATGCCACCTCCCCACTCACGCTCACCCCGACCAGCGCGATGCAGTTCTATCGCGTCGTCCGCTGAGCTTTGCCAGGCAACGACGCTGTCCGTTTGTAGCGCCTAATCTTGCTCTTGATCTCGAATGGCTGAAGAATCCCGTCCGTGAAGACTCGCCTCGCCATCCTGCTCCTCCCATTCTGGACTCTCTGGGGCGGGCCCACCTATCCCGGCCCGGCGCCCGGCGCGGTGGACCTCTTCGTCAAAGACGGTCGGATTGTGTTGCGCAACCGCGCCCTGACCGCCACCTGGCAGATTGGGGAAGGCGGGTTGCCATCCGACACCGGACGTCAGACACAGCCCCGCAGCTCAGGGGTCTTCTCGGGCCAATCCGCGAGGCGGCTCCTGCGCGACGCCCAGTCGCGTCAGACTCTGGCGCTGACGGGCGAGGTGTTTCAGATTGTGCTCGCCAACGGCCAAGGGCTCGATGCATCGACACTCCAGCCGGATGGAGAACCGAGAGTAGGGCGACTGACTCCCGACCCGAAGGCGGCGCGGCTGGCGAGCCGGTTGCCGGGCCGCCAGATCGAAATCCCGCTCCGGTCGAACGACGGGGCGGTGCGCGTCGTCTGGCGCGCGCTCGCCCACGACGGCGCCAACTACGTGCGCGAGGAGTTGGAAATCGTTGCCGCGACATCGGACGTGACGATTCGCGAAATCTCTTGGCTCAACGAACCTGTGCCTGGCGCGCGGCGCGTCGGGCGCGTCGATGGGTCGCCGTTGGTCGCCGGTCCCTTCTTCTTCGGCTACGAGGACCCCATGGCCATGAACGCGGTCGGTTCGTCGGGGCGGGTCGTGGGTACCTGGTCGCCGGAGGACGTGGCCCTGGGCCCGCCCCGGCGGAAGACGTGGTCGCTGGACCCAGCGCTGCTTAAGGCCGGCACGAATGAGTTCGTGTTCGTCTATCAGCGCGGTCCGCATCGCCTCGACATAGACCGGGTTGCGCTGATCCAGGACGGACAGGAGATCGTGCGCGACGAGCACCACGGCCGCACCGGTGTCGAGCACGTGGACAACGAGTACCGCCTGCCGCTGGCGCGCGTTGACCCCTTGGCCCAGTATGCGTTGGCAGCCGACCTGGGCACCGACCCGGCTCTGACATTGCCAGCCGGCCGAAGCGTGGACTCGCACGGAGAGGTGCGGCTGACCGAGGCGGCCGGGTCGGCCGTATGCCGCCTGCAGCGCGATGCCACGCTGCGTCGCGGCGGGCGCCTGACCCAGTCCTTCGTGTGGGGCGTCGCCCCGGCGGGTCAGATGCGGCGAGCGTTCCTGTGCTACGTCGAACGGGAGCGCGCCCATCCGTATCGCCCCTTCCTGCACTACAACTCGTGGTATGACATCGCCTGGCATCCGTTCGCACTGAACCAGACCAATTGTCTCGAAGCCATTCGCCTCACCGGCGAACGATTCATCCAACCGTACGGAGTGGTCATGGACGCGCTGGTGTTTGACGATGGCTGGGACGATCCGCAAACGCTGTGGCGTTTCCATCGCGGTTTTCCCAACGGTTTCACCCCCCTGGCCGAGCTCTGCCGTCAGTACCAGACCCGCCTCGGCGTCTGGCTTTCGCCGTTCGGCGGCTACGGCCAGCCGCGCGCGGAGCGGCTCAAGTTCGGCGGCGCCCAGGGCTACGAGACGAACGCCACCGGCTTCTCGCTGGCCGGGCCGAAGTATTACGCCGCCTTCAAACAGGCCTGCGTGGGCATGATCCGCGACTACGGCGTGAACCACTTCAAGTTCGATGGCATCGCCTCCGGTATGTACGCCAGCGGCTCCGGCGCGGATTACATCCTCGACACAGAGGCCATGCGGCGACTCATGCTCGAACTGCGCCGGGAATATCCGGCGGTCTACATCAACCTCACCACCGGTTCGTGGCCCTCGCCCTTCTGGCTGCGGTATGCCGACTCGGTCTGGCGGCAGGGCGGTGACATGGGCCACGCGGGCAAAGGCCCCAAACAACAGCAGTGGCTGACTTATCGCGACCAGGAGGTCTATCGGAACATCGTGCGCGAAGGCCCGCTCTTCCCGCTGAACTCACTCATGACCCAGGGCGTGGCCTATTCGCGCGAAGGCATGGCCGGCGACGCCACCTTCAACGCCGCAGGCTTCAGAGACGACGTCCGCGCCTTTTTCGGCGCGGGCACGAGTCTCCAGGAGCTTTACATTCAGCCCGGCAAGCTCACGCCCGAAGACTGGCGGGTCCTCGCGGAGGCAGCCCGTTGGTCCCGGGCCAATGCCGCCGTGCTCGATGACACCCATTGGATCGGAGGCGATCCCTCGAATCTCGAGGTTTACGGATACGCCTCCTGGTCGCTCCGCAAGGCGATCGTGATGCTGCGCAATCCGAACGATCAACCCCAGCCGTTTGCGCTCGAAGTCGGCTCGGCCTTCGAACTCCCCCCGGGCGCCCGCGCCCGATTCGAGCTTCGCAGCCCCTGGGCCGAAGATCGAGGCAATCCGCCCTTGACCGCTCGAGCCGGCAAGCCGCTCATGCTGACGCTGCAGCCGTTTCAGGTGCTCGTTCTGGAAACCACACCCACAAGACTCTGAACCCGACCCCCGCCTTCAAGAGCGAAATGTCAACTATTTAGATGCGACCCCATTGTCTTTCAGCTCTTCGGAGACGTCAGCGGTCCCCCCGTTGGCAAACCTGCATCCTGGCCGCCGTCGTCCGTGCAGACCGCGTAAGCGGCGACGGGTCCACCTGGGAGCGGACCGTCAGCGGATGAGTGACAGGCCGTGCGTTTGGCCGGCAGTCGGTTACTTCACGATGCGATAGTAGCCGGCTGCGGCGTTGGGAGTCACCTCGATCACCCACGCACCGCCGACTTCCTGCGGCGTGCCCGGCGCGTCGGTCCACGAGATCGGCGCGGTGAGACTGGCGGCGCTGAGGAGTCGGTATCCGACTTGGGTGGCGGGCCACGAGATCTTCAGTTTGCCGTCCGGTGCGAGGGCGATTTGGATGCTGGGCGGGGGTTCAGCCGTGTTCAGCGTGGCGGCGAGCAGGTAGGTCCGGTTGCTTTCGCTTGCCGGCTGAGCGGGCAGCGCGATGGCCGACGCGGTCTTGCTGGCGTTCAGCGGATAGCGTCGGTGAAGCAGGCAGGCGCCATAGTTGGCCGGGTCGCCAAGCGTGGTCTTGAGGTCGGGAAACACGAGTTGATCCGAAAGAACGTCCAGCTCGCCTGAGTAGACGGCCATCCAGAAGATGCCCGGTCCCCAGCCATCGGCCGTGCTGCCGTCGGTGAAGCGCACGAAGACCTCTTTGCGCGGGTTCCCGGCCAATCGGGATGACAAGTCGACCGTGTAATAGCCCTTGTTGTATTCGGTGCGGATGTCCTCGCCGAAGAGTTGCTGGGCGTTGAGCACTTCCTCGAACGTGGTGCCGGTGGTCTGTTCCTGGTTGGTGATGACGATGCGCTTGAGGTAGGGGCCCCAACCGTCGGTCGGGACGCCGTCGCGGAAGCGCAACTGCACGATTTTCGATGGATTGGCGGCCAGGTGCGGCGCGAGATCGATCGTGTACTCGGCGAGGTTGCTGTTGTCATGGGTTTCCTCGCCGGTCTCGGCCACCCAGTCCTTTCTGACCTCGAAGGCACCTTCGGTGCCAGCAGCCGCTTCGATGACGAATTCGTTGCCGATGACGATGTGCGCGTAGGCCGTGACGGCGTCGTCAGGCAGATCGAACTCATAGGTCATGTAGGCCGTGCCGTCGGCGAAACGGTAGTCGCCCCCGGCGATGCTGCCACCGGCGTCGACCAGATAGGTCGCCTCGTCAGCCGTTCCCACCGTCATGCTGTGGTAGTGGACCAGATCGCTGGCGCCGGCGAGGGAAACGACGAAATTGTTGGCCAGGTCCATGACCAGTTTGGCGTTGGTGACCTCGTCGGGCAGGTCGAAACGATAGGTGATCCATTGGGTGCCGTCGGCAAAACGATGTCCGCGGTTCGAGGGCCCTGAGCCGCTGTTGTCGTAGAGGTAGGGTGTCTCGTCGTCGTTGCCCCCCGTCAGGAACATCGCGTGGACGGTGGCCTGCGAGGCATCGACGGCGGGCATCAGCGTTTCCTCGAATACGAGGGCCGTGCCGGTGAACACACTGATGCGTTGGATGAACGGACCCCAGCCGTTCGAGGTGGTGGCGTCGGTGAACAGGATGTAGAGTTCGCCGGTGCCCTGCGCGAGATACGGCGCCAGGTCGAAATCGTACTGCTTGAGGTTGCCGAGTGCGCGGTGCTCGACGCCATCGTAGATTTCCATGGAGTTCGCCACCACGGTGTATCCATCGGTCGTCGAGACCTCGGGATCCCAGTAGGCGGTCGCCAGGGAGATCACGAAGTTGTTGCCGACGGTGACGCCGAGCTTGGCTTGCTGGACGCCTTCGAGTTCGCCGATCCGATAGAGCACGTAGCCGGTGCCGTCGACGAATCGATTGCCGCCCGAGTTGCCATTGCCCCGTTCCTGGAAGAGGAAGTTCGCTTCTTCGGCGCCAAAGTCGGTCGCGAAATTGACGAGGCTCTGCACCTGGCTGTCGTCCGTGTAGCGGAACACCGTATGATCGAAGGCGGTGGGGCTACTGAACCAGCCGGGGACAGGCCCGAACCGCTGGGCCTCCTTCGATCCGTCGGCGTACTGGAACTCGAGCGTGGCGAAGGGATTCATGAACGCCCCCGGCGCCGCCAGCAAGGCCAGGTCGAGCGACTCATACCGGCCGGCCGGGACAGGGACGACCTGTCCATCGATCACCAGCGCGTCGAGCGATTCTTGTTCGAGGGGCGCAAACTGCAACCGGGCCCGGCCGTCTGGCGTCGCCACGGTCGCGCCGTCCTGGTACGCAGCGGGGAGCGTGACGACGACAGGCGGCCGGGCCCGGTTGCAGTT
>DAOOQY010000230.1:0-6591 GCA_035389025.1 Verrucomicrobiota bacterium | reverse complement strand
CCAGGTGCATCTGGGTCAGCCCGAGTGCGAGAAGCATCCACCGCAGACGGGTCACCGGCGAGAGTGTCAGTCCGCCCAAGCCCCACGCCGCGAGAAGAGAGACGGCCAGCACGCTCCAGAACCGCACCGCCGGGCCGCGCAACGGTCCGGACACCCAGAGCACCCAGCGGCTCTCGGACACGCGGACCGTGGTGGTGATGTTGGCCGCCTCGACGGGCAACCTCACCGTCCCGGCCACCGCCTTCGTCTCGAGCGGCTGATTCGATCGCCACTCGATGTTCAACGTCTGGCTGCCCGGATGCACCGGCACCATCAGCTTCGCACCCTCGCGCCGGACCGGGATAGAACGGTCGTCCTGTTTCAGCGAAGAAACTTCCGCCCCCGGATCGAGTTCGAGGATGAAATCGTCGCCCAGGCTGGCCTCGACCTCGAGGGTGAGTTGCGATGCGCGCTGGCGGCTGCCCAGCGCAATGTCGTGCCTCACACGCCGCACGGTGATGGTGTCGCCGCTCATCGCCTCGGGTTTGCTGAATGAAAGCGCAACCGTTTCGCCCGGCCACGGATGCCAGACGGGCACCAGGTTGCGTTCGCTCGTTTCGAACACCGGCGCGAGGCCTGAGAGCGATACGTTCCACACCGGCGAGGTCACAAGATGCCAGCGTTCGATCCAGCGATCGGTCTTGGCCGCGGCCAGTTCGACAGATTTGCCCATCGGCAGTTCGCTTTCCCAGGCAAACTCGGCTTCGCCCGCGCCCAGCCGCACCTCGACGAATCCGTCCTGCACGATGACTCCCGGCGAGAGCACTTTCTCGCCCGCGAGAACCGGGACACGCAGGGAGACCGCCTTGCCTGTCTGCGCCAGGCGCGTGACCAGGGTGCGCGCCTGCCAGATCAATCCGACTTCCAGGTGACGTTCCACCGCCACGATGGCATTGAAATCCTTGCGGTCGTATTCGGCTTCCCCGACGGCGGCCCGCCGCTGCCGGGCAAAGAAGACCTGGTTCTCCGGAATGGCATTCGGACGGACACCCGTGACCGTCCAGCCGGGGGCGTCAATGGCGACACGGCGCGGTTTCAACAGGAACGTCCATTCCCATTCGGTGGCGCTGGGGAGAAGCCCTTCCACCACGACGCGGTGGACACCCGCGGGCGCGACGACCCACAAGTAGCCGTCATCCCGGCGCAAGACGGCCTCCGGCTTGTCGTCCAATTTGACGGATACAGGGGACCACGAGGGCAGTTTGCCCGGCAGCGGCACGGCCACCTGCGCCGCCGCATGAATCTCGGCCGTCATGGTGACTCGTCCGTCGCTGACGTTCAAATCCACAGTCGGGATTTCCGCGGCGCGCGGATAGGCGTCTGATGTCTCGAGCAGGCGGTCGCGTAGCGTGCTGAGCATCTCCTTGTCCGGCAGTTGGGCCAGGGATGGCGTCGGCACGCACAGCGCCAACAGGAGAGCCGCCGCCGCCCCCAAGCCTGTGCCTTTTCCCGGGCGGCCGACAACCGGCTTCCAACCGCCTCGCCGCAGCAGCAGGCCGCCCAGAGCCAAAAGCAGCGCCACGCGCAACACTGTCAGGACCCGATGCACGCTGGTCGAGATGAGAACGGGGCGGATGGTCTCATCGGCTGACACGGGGCCGTTCCAACCGCAGCGGACCAGGTTCCAATTCCATTCCGGCTCGGCGGGGCCGGTCTGGATTTTGGCCTTGGATTCGTAGGCCAGGTTGGACTCGAGTCCGTAGCGCGCCGACCTCCGTCCGCCCGACGGCGCTCCCGCTTCCTCCGCCCGCGCGGTCTGGGGCGCCTCGGCGGCTGGCGGCGGCGCGGCCCACTGGGGCGGCGGACGATACGCGCGCCAGCCGAAGAGGGGGTAGGACCCGTAACTGAATCCCTGGCGTTCGAGCTGCGGATAGATGACGCTTTGAAGCTGGCTGGCGACGAATGGCACAAGACCGAACAGCAACAGCGCAATGGCAAGCCACTGCCATGCAATGATCCCTTTGCGCACCCCGCCTTCCGGCACCACGCGCAACAGCGCCAACGGCAGCAGCAGAAAGAGCCACGCCAGCCGGGGTGCGCCCGGCTCGTGATACCCGAGACCGAAGGCCAGGAACGCCACCACCCCCGCTTTCCAGCCCCACAACTTGAACACGGCCAGCGAGAAGATGAGCAGCAGGAACAGGTCGAGCAGTGTCCACGCCGTCAGCCAGTCGCCCTCGACCCAGTCCGCGCCGAACAACGCCAACAACCGCCAGCCCGGCGGCAAATTCATCGAGACATCAAGCCCATCCGCAGGCGCCCGCCAACCCGTGGCCGGCACCGCGTCCATCCGATCCGAGCGCCCGATGGCCTGGAGGTCCAGGTTCCGAGTGCGAATCTCGACGCCCGGGGCGCCGTTGGCCGGGTTGACGGTGATCAACTGAGGCTGTCCCCCCATCTTCGCGGCGCCGAGTTTCTGGCCCACCGCGACATCGAGCCGCCAGATTTGCTGCATCGTGCCATGAATCTGATCGCGGAACGTCAGCCCATTGCCATCCTCATCGAGCCAGAACACGCGGCTGATCTTCAACCCCTCCGGCCGCTGCAGGCCCATCCCGCGCATCTTCTCGACCAGCCGGAACGCCCGGTCCGTCGGCCATTGATACACCGGCAGGCTCCGCCACTTCTGCGGAAAGGTGGTCTGAGAAACGTCCACCACCTGGATGCCATCGAGTTCCGCCATCCGAAACTCCGGCGCGGCCCGGAAGCCCACCAACTCCGTCGCCACAATCGGTCGGGCGCTTTGCGCGAACCTGATCTCACCTGCGTCGGTTGTGCGAAACGCGTCCACGCGAATGGTCCATTTGCCCGCCCGCACCTGCGCCTTCATGCGGCCCTGATCGTCCACGGCCACCGGCACCGGCGCGTCTACCGACGCGATGCTCCAAGCCTCGGGCACGACATGACCCAGGTCCTCCTCGCGGCTCTTTCCCGACACGCTCAACTCGAGTTCCGTGCGCAGCCAGAGCGGAATGCCATCCTCGATGACCCGCCAGACCTGGGCGGCAACCGTGTCCTTGTCCGTGGCCTCGAGACGGACGCGCTTGAGCCAGAGGTCGCCGGCCTCGTCCCAGTTGGGCAGTTCGACTTTCTTGCCTTCGAGCACGAGTGAAAGCAGCCCCACCTCACGCGGCACGCGGATCAGTTGGGGCATTTCAGTTTCCCAGCGGAACGATCCCGCAATCTGATGACGCCCTGGCTCGAGATCGAGGCACGGCCGGTTCTCGCGCTCCACCACGGCGATCGGCGCGCCGTCCGCGCGCACTTCGAGTGGCCAGGTCTCCCCGCCCCCCGGCAGCGGCACCCAGGTCCGGCTGAATACGGCCACGCTCAATTCCCACGTTGCGGATTTCGCATCCACCGCCAACGACAGCGCACCGGGCCAGAAACAGACGCGTCGGGCCGCGTCATTGAACGGCGTCGGACAATCGCGCTGTTTGAGGTCCCAGGTCGCCCAGTCCTGCCACTCCTTGAGCGGCGCGGGGATTTGGCGCCCGGTGAGTTCCTGGGCGTTGCACGGACAGATTGCGCCGCAAGCGGCGCACCAGACGGCCAGCAAGAAGAGTGTTTTCACTGTGCAGGGCCTCAGTTCCTCGAGCATTTCAGGCAGGGTCATGGCGGAGTCACCCGCGGTGCGAATCTGCGGCTGTTGGCTGCGCGTTCTCCGCCACCAGACATGAGCACCGGAAAACGGCCCGCGCCACAGCGGTCGGGCCGGTCATGGATGAATTGCTCTTTGCTCGTTGAACCCGTGACCGGTCAAGCCCGTGCTGGTATTGAGCAAGCCCAGTGTGGGTGCCGCGTCGAAGGGGTCAAGCATTCTTTGAATCGGCCCATGCCTCCGGCAGCTGGGGGGGTGCAGGACGAGGTCTCGGCACGCAAGTCGTTGGGATTCTGCTTGCCGCGAAGGCTCCCCGCCGCCTATTCTCTGTGCGAATGGTGAGCCAGGATCGGCTCGGTCACCTGCCGGATGACTTCATCCCAACAATCATGTCGGGGGCACAGCCCCGATCGTTCATGTGATCGATCCAGAAAAGCGGGCGCGACTGGGCGAGGCCCTCAACCAGTTGGTTGAGGGTGCCATAACGAACGACCAGTTCGTTGACCTCAGCCAGAGCTGGGAGTGCGCGGATCCTGCGGTTCAGACCATCGGCGAGTTTTATGTCGAACTCTGCACGGACGAACGCGAGTACCGGCTCACAGAGTCTGATGCGCTGGATGCCAGGGATCGCGCGATCGCAGACCGGTGTCGCTTGTTCCTTCAAACGAACCTCGAATACGAGTGGCCGAAGGCGCCGAGCATGGCGATGCTGCAGGCAGCGGGTGGGGCAGCGGTCTTCTTGGTCCTTCCGCTGGGAGTTGTCCTGCTCATCGCCGCAGGTGTCTTTTGGGATACGGCTTTGCTCTTGGCAGGGATCGTATGCCTTGGCTTGAGTGCGCTTTGGTTTTGGTGCTGGTCTCGCCGGGAGAGCACGCCAGAGTGGCGAGCGTACTGGGCCAGCGGAGAGCGAGAGGCTTGGCCTTTTCTTCGCCGCGCGGCTCACGAGCATGCCCTCAGGAGTGTCGTCCAGCCAGGCCGTGCAGCGAACGGGCGCCAGTCGATCCGCGCAGAGACCACCCGGACGTGATCGGCGCCTGGCTCCCGTCGCTGACCTGGCTCGACCCTGATTGTGACGGCGCCACGGAATGAAAGCGGATTTGACAAGCACGCCGGGCATTGGGTGGAATCGAACGCGTATGTTGCTTGCGCCCGAAGACGCCCGTCTGGTTTTCAAACTGCACTCTGTGCTTATGCAGTTCGTCAACGACCAACTCGGGATCGTTTCGGCTAAGGGAGCCGCCGTGCCGTATACGGCGCTCCCCGACGAGAAACGACACCAAGTCGCGCGAGCGTTTGTCCGCCGCCTGGATTTGATCGACGCGTTCATTGCAGCCAACCCTGCGAACTTGTCCCCCGAGGAGTTGGGGATCGTGTCAACTTGGCGCCATCTGGTGTCTGGGCGCTTCATCGCGGTGCGCCAACTCAAAGCGCACATGCTCATGCTCCCCTGCGATGGATCGCAGGCGGCGTTCGCCGTCAAGGGGCTGAGCGAGCCCATCCTGCGGGTGATCGGGAAGCCCCTGCCCGCAATGATCGAGACGGTGCTTTTGCCGTTTCGCGGCACGATCACCTACGATGGGATCGTCAACGGATTCAACATCACCTTCGGTCCAGGTGTCCGGAAGGGTTTCGAGCGAAGTCTCCAAGCCGCCAAGGCGGGCAACCTCCTGGTGACCTCGTTGCCGGCAACACCTGCGAACGCGTCGCGGAACGATGCTCCAAGACCCAAGCGCGTTCGGGCCCCGGGCCAACCCGCGCCGACGGCCAGTCAACTCCTCACGCAGATCGTCGCTCTGACGGATGCCTTTTGCCAGGCGCACCTCAACGAGGAATACAGGGCGCTATGCCGGAAGCTCGCCGAGAAACTGGCAGCCAAACGACCATCGCCCTTGTTGCGCGGCGCCCTCCAGACCTGGGCGTGTGGCATCATTCGCACGATCGGGTGGGTGAACTTCCTCGATGACCGCTCGCAATCGCCGCACATGAAGCTACCCGTGATCGACCGGGCCTTTGGCGTTGCCGAAAGCACTGGCCAAGGCAAGGCCAAGGCGATCCGCCAACTGCTCAAGATTCGCCAGTTCGACCACCGGTGGACACTCCCGAGCCGCTGGGAAAGCACCTCGATCATCTGGATTCTCACCGATCCGAACGGCTTCATGGTCGATATTCGCGAACAACCTCCCGCAATGCAGCGGGCCGCATTCCGACAGGGGTTGATCCCCTACGTGCCGGCCGATCGCGCGGCGACCGCCGTGCAACAGGAGGTTGCCGCATCGCCCTCGCGCCGCGTGTTCCAGTTCAGAATCACGCTGCGCGGGACGAAGCCGCTGGTTTGGCGGCGCATCCAGGTGCTCGACGACACGCTGGACAAACTGCACGAGCATATTCAGACGGCTATGGGTTGGACCAACTCGCACCTGCACCATTTCTTCATTCAGGGCCAGCGCTACAGAGATCCGGAACTGATCCAGGACGATGATGAGCCGTCGCACACTCTGAATTCCACGAGGACCCTCCTGAGCGCGGTCTTGCCTGCAGACGGATCATCCCTCTCGTTCGAGTACGAATACGACTTCGGCGATGGCTGGATGCATGACGTGCTCTTCGAGGGTTCTCCGCCCCGGCAACCGGGGCTGGTTTATCCACAGTGCCTCGAAGGAGAACAGGCATGCCCACCCGAAGACGTGGGCGGCATTCAAGGATACGTGGACTATCTTAGAGCCATCGCGGATCCGAGCCATGCCCGACACAGGGAGTTGCTGAATTGGCGTGGCCCCTTCAATCCGACCAAGTTCAACGCCCGTCTGACCACCCACCTCATGCAGGAGGGCATGCCGGATTGGCGCCAGACGGACTGAGCCTGCCACATGATAAAACGACGCCAGCGGCAAGGGGTTTCGGCATTGCCGAGGGTTGAGGGTTGATGACGTCGCTGGAAGCCAAGGCCGCAA
>DAOOQY010000229.1:0-6603 GCA_035389025.1 Verrucomicrobiota bacterium | reverse complement strand
CCTGGGCAACGTGGCCTATCGCGTCGGGCGCAAGATCGAGTGGGATGCCCGGAGGTTGGTCGCCATCAACGATCCTGCCGTGGAGGCCCTCATCCAACACCGCTACCGCGATGGGTGGGCACTCTGACGCCCCGGGCGTGGGCGCATCGGGGCTGAGCCGGGTGATGCGGGGGTGATCGCACGCGCCGCCCGCGCAACCGGGCCGAAGAACGCGCGAGGCCGCAGACCCCTGGCGCGGGCGTAGCGGCGGACGAACTGGCGGCGCAGAGCCGGCGTGTATCCGGGCAAAGCGCGCGCTCCGACTTCCAGTCGTGCAAGATCGCGAAGGGCGCGCTCGCGGGGGACCACATCAAGGAATTCGAGACCTTCGAGATCGATCAGGTGGAGCTTGCCTGTGCAATCGAAGACCAGGTTGGTCTCCTTGAGATCCCGATGGCTGAAACCCTCCTCATGCAGCCTGGCTACCACCTCAGCCACCGCAGTCACCGCCTCCCGCGCGTCGCCCGCCCATTGGCCAAGGTGCCTGGCGTTAACGATTTCCTCCATGAGAAAGTAGCTTCGCCACAAGAATCCGGCTGCCCGGCGATCGGCAACAGCGATCGGACGGGCTGTCGGCACCCCTGCGATCTCGAGGTGATACGCCTTCAAGAAGGCCCGACGCGCCTTCGACCGGCGCACCAGGTCCTTGAAGACATTTGCCGGTTTGCGGAGGTTGAAACGCTTGAGCACCCGTCCGTCGGCGCGGCCCACGGTGCTGCTGCGGCCCGCTTTGAGAATCTCCGCCCGGCTGGCCAGGAAGCCGTCCGGATCGCCGAGGATGGCCTCGGTGGCCGGGTTTATCCAGGCCTTTCGAACCTGCCAGCGCAGCGATCCGATTCGCCGCGGCTCGAAGTCGCGATTGTGCCGCAGGCAACGCGGGGCGCGGCGGACCAGGCATTTCTGGCGCATCCGCCTGCTGAGTTCGAGGATGGCCGGCGCAACCGGGATGGGGAGGGAGATGCGCAGGGTGGCCAGGTTGGCCTCGCGCTCCTCGGAACGCAGGGTCGATTTGATGACTGTGCCGTGCAAGTCGACGAGCCGCAGTTCGCCCGTTGCGGCGTGGCGCAGAATATTGCCCGGATGCAAATCTGTTTGGAGCACGCCGCGATCGTGCAGGGTCTGGACAAACGCCAGGACGGCCTGCATGTCGACATCCGGCGTCTCGTCGAGAGGTTGTCCGTCGAACCTCTCGGTCACGAGGATGCTCTCGCGCAATCCGAAGCCCCAGCGCTCGCCCAATGCGGCGTGGCGGACAATCGGGATGCCCAGGCGTTCGAGTCGCAGGGCCAGCTTCCATTCCTGCCGGGCCTGCGATGGCTTGAAGCAGTACTTGAGCGGGCGCAGCGGCACGCGGCAATGACGGTAGCGCTTGATGAACCATGCTCTGCCTGCGACCTCATGGCGCGTCACCAGCTTGACGGGAGATTCCTTGATGCCGCATCCCGCGGAGTCGAGCAAGGCCTCGAGATGCGGGGCCAGGTCGGGGCACACTTCCCAATGGACGCCGTGCAGCATGACGCGGATCACATCCCGACTTTGGAGGGAACATTTCTTTGCTGTCAACTGCGCGGCCATCGGGCACCCTGTTGCGGATGGTGGTCATCGCCAGGCATCGCGCTGTTCTCGAACGCCTTCATCTGGGCACGGTCGCTGAGGTCAAGGCGTTCTCGGGCCCATTGGTCAAGAACCATCGGGGACATCGCGACATCCTCCGCATTGTCACGACCGATGATGATGGAAAGCCGTTGACCCTGTTTCTCAAGCGCAACTGGAAGCCGTACAGGAAAGACGGTCTGATCTCGCTGTTGCGACATGGACGTGTCTGGTCGGTATCCCGCCAGGAATGGGCCAACGGGCTTGCGCTCGAGGAGGCAGGCCTCAGAACGGCGCCGCGTGTGGCCTATGGCGAGGAGTGCGGTCCGGCCTGGGAGAAGTTCTCATTCATCCTCACCGAGGCTGCCGATGGCCGGCACACCATCCGCGACTTCTTGCGCGACTGTCACGACGCGGCCCGGCGCCGCAGGGTTTTGGACGCTTTGGCGGTCGAGATCGGGAAGATGCACGCGGCCGGGCTGGCCTCGCCGGACCTGTTCACGCGCCATCTGTTCGTCGAGGACGCCGCCGCTCGACCGCGGTTCTGTCTGATCGACATGGCGCGTCTCGATGCGCGCCGTTCTCTCTCGATGCGACACAGGGCACGCGATCTTGCCGCTCTGCACGTCACGGCGCCGCTGCGTTTGGCGACAGTACGGGAGCGGCTTCGCTTCGCGCGCATCTACGCTGGTCATGACGCCCGGGCATTGCTCAAGTGCATCGGGCGCCGGACCCGCCGCCTCCTCAAGCGCCGGAAGTTCCGGGATTTCTTCGCCTCAGCGGATTCGGACGACACCCCGTCTCGGATGGCCAGCGAACAGGCCAGACATCGAGGCGCGGAGCGGGGGGGGCGGCCGAGTCACTGATTCCCGCGGCGCAGGAGTTGCTCGATGAAACCTGTCGAGTAAACGCCCCTCCGAAAATCCGGGTCGAGCAGGATGTTCTGATCGAGCGGGATGGTCGTCTTGACGCCGGTGATCAGAAACTCATTCAAGGCGCGACTCATCCGGTCAATCGCTTCGCGCCGGTCTTTTCCGTACGTGATCAACTTCCCGATCATCGAGTCGTAGGTCGACGGAATGACGTAGCCGGCGTAAACGTGGCTGTCGACTCGAACGCCATGTCCGCCCGGCGCGTAGTACATCTCGATGCGGCCAGGGCTTGGTCGGAAATCGTCGTAAGGATTCTCGGCGTTGATTCGGCACTGGATCGCATGGCCTCGCGGATGGACGTCGCTCTGCGACATCTTGAGCGGTTCTCCCATGGCGATCAGAATCTGCATGCGGATCAGGTCCACGCCGGTGATTTCCTCGGTGATCGGATGCTCGACCTGGATGCGCTTGTTGACTTCGAGGAAGTAGAATGCGCCCTGATCGTCGACGATGAACTCGACAGTGCCGGCATTGTTGTACTGCGCCAGTTCGGCGATGCGGTAGGCGGCCTTCCCCATCTTCTTGCGCAAGTCCTTGTGCTTCTGGTCGATGAGAGGCGATGGCGTCTCCTCGACCAGCTTCTGGTGGCGCCGCTGAATCGAGCAATCGCGCTCGCCCAGATGGATGATGTTGCCCCGCCCATCGCCCAGAATCTGAAACTCGATGTGATGCGGGTTCTCGAAGTACTTTTCGATGTAGACACCCGAGTTGCCGAATGCCTTCTCAGCCTCACTTCGAGCCGTATGATATCCCTTCATGAGCGAGATATCGTTGTGGGCAATCCTCATGCCCCGCCCGCCTCCGCCGGCAACAGCCTTCAAGAGGACCGGGTACCCAATCTTCTTGGCGGTCGCCAAAGCATCAGCCTCCGTCTCGACCACCCCATCCGAGCCGGGCGGCACCGGGACCCCGGCCTTCTTCGCCAGGTCCCGGCTTATAGCCTTGTCCTGCAAGGCATTCATCGCGCGCGAATTGGGGCCGATGAACCGAATGTTGCAGCTTTCGCACACATCCGCGAAATGGGCGTCTTCGGAAAGAAACCCGTAGCCCGGATGGATGGCATCCACATCCGTGACCTCGGCGGCGCTGATCAAGCGATCGATGCGCATGTAGCTCTCGGAACTGGGCGGCGGGCCGATGCAAATGGCCTCGTCCGCCATCTGGACGTGCATCGAATTGATATCCGCCTCCGAATAGACCGCCACGGTGCGAATGCCCAACTCCTTGCAGGTTCGCATGATACGAACCGCTATCTCTCCGCGGTTTGCGACTAGGATTTTCTCGAACATTCAGAGTTCTCCGGACGCCAGCCTCCCGGGAATATGCTGGCCATCGAGCCAATTTGCCAACGCAGTCCGGAGTTCGAAGAGCGCTGCCAGAAGACTTGGCTCATTGAGCATTGAACATGCGCGCTAGGACGGCCGCACCTTGAATATGGGTTGACCGTATTCAACCGGCTTGGCGTTCTCGACCAGGACCTTGCTGATCACACCCTTGACCTCAGCCTTGATCTCGTTCATCACCTTCATCGCCTCGATGATGCACACCACCGTATCCGGCCCAACCTCAGTCCCCACCTCGACATAAGGCGCTGACTCGGGCGATGGCGCCCGGTAGAATGTCCCGATCATGGGCGACTTGATTTCCGCGTCTGCATTGAGGACGGGAGCGGCGGCAGGAAGAGCGATCGGCGCGGCACTCGGAATCGTGGCGAACACGGGCGCGGAAGCTGACTCATCGCAGGTGGGCGGCAGGCCGATAACGTTGGCGCCTCGCTTCAACCTGATCTTGAAGCCCTGATTCTCCATCTCAAACTCTGAAATGGAGTTCTTTCGCATTATCTCGATGACGGCCTTGATGTCTTTTAAATCCACAGCAGCCTCGCGGTTGGAAAACCTATCAAGCAAAAAAGCAGCAGTCGAAACTCGACCCTGCCTCACCGGTTTCTTATGTGGGCCGCGAGATTAAGCAGCGTCACGCGGGACGTCAAGAAAACTCTCAGTCGACTCCAATCGGTCTCGGGCCTGGTCAAACCGCGTATTTCATCCAAAAACACGGTCTGATTTGGTTGCGTTAACGATATTGGCAGCCTCCAGACCCAGTAAATATGATCCCACACCGAATCCCGAGATTTGACCACGGCAAACCGGTGCCAGGAGCGAACGCCGACGGAATCCCTCCCTCGCGTGAACGTTAGAGATGTGAATCTCAATGGTCGGCACCCCCGTCGCCGCAATGCAGTCCCGCAAAGCCACACTGGTGTGAGTGTATCCCGCCGGATTGAATACAATCACATCGATCCTCCCCTTCGCCGACTGGATGATGTCCACCAACTCACCCTCCGAGTTCGACTGGCGGAACTCGACATCTATCCCCTGGTCGGCCCCTTTGCGCTTCACCATGGATTCAATGTCCGCCAGGGTCGTATTCCCGTAGACCTCCGGCTCCCGTTGCCCTAACAGGTTCAAGTTCGGACCGTTCAAGAATAGGACCTTCATCGGAATAGCCCACCCTAGATCGGCCAATGCCAGATGTCGATTTGATTTGCTGTGGGCAACCTTTGCTTGCGAGCAGGTCCTGATTCTGTAACCTCTGCTCTGACAACACGCCTATGCCCATCTCCGTCTTCGATCCCAAGCCGCTCTTGGAAACCGGAAGCAAACTCACACGGCGCCAGTTCTGCCGGCGCGCCACGACAGTGATGGCGGCGCCGCTGATCCTCCCGGCATCGGTGCTCGGTCTGAATGGCGCCGTCGTCCCGAGCAATCGGATTGTCTTTGGCTGCATCGGCGTCGGCTCCCGGGCGCGGCACGTGATGCCGAGTTTCCTGGCGCAAAAGGACATCGTGTTCGCCGCGGTCAGCGATTGCCGCAAAGACCGGCTCGAGTCGGCCAAGGCGATCATGGACGCGCACTACGGGAACCAGGACTGCCGCATGTACCCGGATTTCATCGAATTGCTGGGGCGGAAGGAGATCGACGCAGTGTTCATTGCGATGGGGGATCGCTGGCACACCGCCGCCTCCGTGTACGCGGCGCGCGCCGGCAAAGACATTTACTGCGAAAAGCCAATCTCGATGACGGTGCGCGAGGGACGCGCACTCGTCGACGCCTGCCGTCGCTACGGCACGATCTATCAGGCCGGGACGCAGCGGCGCTCGACCGGTTCGTACCGGTTCGCCGTCGAGATGGTCCGCCAGGGCCGGATCGGGCGTGTCCACACCGTCGAAATGCAGGTTTGGACAGGTCCGACCGTGGCGCACGACAAGCCGGCGCCGGTGCCGGAAGGATGGGATTACGACCGTTGGCTGGGCCCGGTGCAGTGGCGTCCGTACGTGCCGGGGCGCGTCGAAGGCGCAAACTGGAACTACTTCTGGGACACGGGGGAGGGACCGGTGATCGGCATGGGGTGTCATTACACCGACCAGATGCAATGGGCGCTCGAGCGCGATCACACCGGTCCGGTGGAATTCGAAGGGCGGTGCACCTGGCCCGACCCGGCGCAGTTCATGAGCGAGACGCCGGTGACGGCCGAGGTCCGCTGCCGCTACGCCGACGGCGTTGTTGGCGCGATGTACTCACGGGGATCGTTCACTGAGCGTTACATCCGGTACATTGGCGACGAGGGCTGGATTCAGGTGGACGATGAAACCGACGCCGTCACCGCCAAACCCGAGTCCATCCTCAACCTGCGCGCCGCAGGCGGCAGCGACTGGGTTGATGCGGGCGATCACGTCCGCAACCTGCTCGCGTGCATCCGCAGCCGGCGTCCGACGATCTGTCATCCCGAGGCGGCTCATCGTGCCCAGACCATCTGCCAGGCCATCAACATCGGCCTGCGCCTCGGACGGACCCTGCGCTGGGATCCGGTTCGAGAACGGTTTGACAACGAGGAAGCCAATCGGATGCTCTGGCGCGAGCCGCGCTCCCCGTGGGGCATTTGAACAGGCACGGTCCATCTCGATGCAACAGGCACACCATGAACAGAGTTCGAATGGCAGTGATCGGATTGGGCTGGTTCGGCGAGAAGCATTGCGAGG
>DAOOQY010000228.1:0-6638 GCA_035389025.1 Verrucomicrobiota bacterium | reverse complement strand
CAGGGCACGCGGCCTACAGCGGGAGTCTCCATCCGTTGCAGGCCCAGTGCCCTCACCGGGCGACAGAATGCCGACAACTGTCAAATGCACCGCGCAGCGATCTGAACCGATTCGTTCCTTGCGGTTGGTGGGGGCGCGTGTAGTTTGATTGTGATATGAGTCCAGCGATAGTGAGAGCCCGGCTCCAAGCGACTCCCTTCCGGCCCTTCGAACTGTGGCTGAACAGCGGACAGGTTGTCCGAGTCCCCCACCCGGACTTTGCGTTCATGCCGCCCAAACCGAACCAGTGGGACGTCGTCGTCTACGACGAGGATCGCACGTTCAGCATCGTCGATCTCGGCCAGGTTGCCGCGCTCAAAGAAGTCCGGCCCGGCAAAGCGAATCCGAAGGGGCCGTGCGCAAAGTAGCATGCGTGCGGACGAGGTTGGGGGCTGGATTTCGCAACTCGATGCTGAGATGAGCACTCTCCTTTGGGCGTTCACGATGTCGTGTGGGATCGCGGTCGGCGCGAACGCCGGCACTCTGGCGGGTTACTTGCGCGATCAGAACTGGTACGCCCGATACCAAAGCCAGCCCTTTGGGGTCGGTTATTACGAATACGGCATCAACGCCAACCCCGACGGCGCGGCCGGCACGGGGGGCGCGGCCGCGACCGATGTTTACGGCCGATTCAGCATGGGGAACCTCGCCGCCGGCCTCTACACAGTGGTGTCGTGGGACGTCTGGTGGCGCTCCGCCTACGCCTTCAACGTGAGCGTCCCGGCAAGCGGTTCGAGCCCGTCGGTCGATCTGCGCCTGAAAGCCACCATGTGGGGATACCCGGCGTTCTGGGACGACGCCGGTTACCACGAGTTCGGGCAGACGTTCACAGCCACCGGCCCGATTTCCATGATCTACCTGCGGGCCCCGTTCTCGACGACCTACACACTCACGGTTCACGAAGGCGGTCCCGGCGGACCGCAGGTGGGTGCGGCCCGAACGTTCTCGGGCGGAGATCAGCGCCCCATCTACGGCTACGGCGACATGCCCACCGTGGCCGGCCGCACATACTACGCGCGCATCCGGACTTCCTCCCCAAGTATCGGGGGTGTCCTCATGCAGATGGATCCGCGCCCCGATTTCTCGGATTCGATGCCGGGGGGCTGTCTCTGGCTCGGCAATGGGAGCGTCCTCACCCCCTGCCCGGACCGCGATCTCGGGCTCGTCATCATGTCCGACGACGACGGCCTGATCACGAACCTCTACGCCCGATCGAGCGGCGCCCCGCTCGGCAACGCCAGCAGCGTCGGCCAAACCTTTGTCGCGCGCGGCACGGCCCTGATCAGCGCGGCGTTCTGGCTCGCCGATCCCGCGGCCCCCACTTACGAAGTCCGCGTGTTCGAAGGCGGCCCGGGCGGCGGACAGGTCGGAACCGCCAAACGCGGCAGACCGCCGCGAGTCACCGCCGATCCCGAGATGATCGTGGCCTGGGTCCCGGGCGAATGCCCGCTGACGCCGGGCCAGGTCTACTATGTCGAAGTCACGCGCGCGGGCGGGGGATCGTTCAGCCGAATCTATGTCAACCGGGCGAATCCATTTCCTCACGGGCAGGGGCATCAAAACGGCGTCGCCGTCTCCGGTGCGGATCTGGCCGGCACGCTGATGGAGGAGGCTGCCCAAGGGACTGCGACGCAGGGGGCGGTCCGGTTTGTCACAGAACCCGCGGTGGCGGAAGCCGAGCGCGAGTCAGATCGGTTTGTCATGCGCTGGCGCACGGACAGAGCCAGTGACAGCCGGGTCGAGTATGCGCCTGGAAACCCGCCTTACACCAAGCTGGCCACCGATGCGAACCTGGTTCAGGACCACGTGCTCACGCTCTCGGGCCTCCAACCTCAGACCCTCTATCATCTTCGAATCACCTCCGCCGCTCCGGGGCATCGCCCGGGCGTTTCGCGCGACTTCGCCCTCTGCACCCGCCCGACACGCCCGAATCTGCTCACCAATCCCGGCTTCGAGTCCGGCTCGGGCTCGAGTCCGCGCAAGACCATACCGGGATGGACGAAGGGCGGCGGGCTCGATATGGGGATGTCGGACGGGACTTGGTTTGGAGAATTGAAGCCGCACACGGGCCAATGGCTGCTCGAAGGCGCGCTCAACGGATCGAGCTCGGACTCGCATCTGTACCAGCGCGTTTCGGTGACGCCTGGGAAGCGGTACACATTCAGCGCCTGGGTGTTCACCAAGGCTCTCGAACGAATCAACAACCAGACCGTCGAGAAGTATGATGTCTGGAACGACCGCAACCGCCTGATCCACGTCCGCCTTGGCCTCGATCCGCTGGGCGGCACAAACCCGAACGCATCGAGTGTGCGTTGGACCCCGCGGCTCTACAGCCACCTGCACTACTCGAACCCGGCCCTCACGACCGTGGCCTCGAACACAACGCTCACCGTCTTCGTTCACTTCAAGGGAGAGGGCGTCGAGTGGCATCTGTACGGGATCGATGACTGCGTCCTGACCGAGACCGATCCGCCGCCGCCGCTTCTGATCGCGCCGAAACTCGACCCCGACGGCTCGTTCTCCTGCCAGGTCGGGAGCGAAGCCGGCGAATGGGTGCGGATCGAGGGTTCATCCGACCTCGGCTCGTGGGTGGCATTGACCAATGTGCTCAACGCCACGGGCCTCACGCGCTTCACCGACCCCGGCGGTGCGCCGCGTCGGTTCTACCGCGCATCCGCGCCAGCGTCTCCGTGAACCGTGGTTCCGGAGCCGTCCCGCGCGCCGCGGGATCAGTCCGCGCCATCTCGCTCCGTCAAAAGCAGGAATCAGCGCCGACTCACGTCGGCGGCTACAAGCTGGTTCATGTTCCCATGCGCATTCACCCGCTGAATGTCAACGCTTCCATGAACCCCGCGCGGGCAATTCCTCCCTCGACTTGACCGCGCCGCGCACGGCAAGCTCGAAGTCTGTGTCTGCGATTGACGTTCAGAAGCTGACAAAGACATTCCGCACCTACAAGAAACAGCCCGGATTGAAAGGGGCGGTCAAGGGGCTGTTTCGGCGGGTGAGCGAGACTGTGGTTGCGGTCAAGGATGTCAGCTTCCAGATCGACGAAGGGGAACTGGTCGGGTTCCTCGGTCCGAACGGCGCCGGCAAGACGACGACACTCAAGATGCTGGCGGGGCTGATGTATCCGGTCAGCGGCACCGCCCGGGTCCTTGACTACGTCCCGTGGGAACGCAAAGACGGTTACCGACGCCAATTCGCCCTGTTGTTGGGCCAGAAGAACCAGCTCTGGTGGGACCTGCCGGCCCGGGAATCGCTCGAACTCAACGCCCACATCTACGGCATCGACGCCGCCTCGTTCAGCAAAACCGTCGACGAACTGGTCGACATGCTCGATGTGAAGGACAAGCTCAATGTGATGGTCCGCGAACTCTCGCTGGGTGAACGGATGAAGTTCGAGCTGATCGCGTCATTGCTGCACCAGCCGAAGGTGCTCTTTCTGGACGAGCCGACCATCGGACTCGATGTCGTCTCGCAGAAGACGGTGCGCGAGTTCCTCCGCCATCACAACGCCACGCGCCGCACGACCATTCTGTTGACCAGCCATTACATGGCGGATATCGAGGCGCTCTGCCGGCGCGTCATCATCATCGACCACGGCGCCATCTTTTTCGACGGCCAACTCAGTGCCGTGCTCGACCGCTTTGCCGACTTCAAACTCGTGACGATCCGGCTTGCCGGGGACGCGACAATCGGGGCGGACGTTAGCGCTTACGGCGAGGTGATCGAGCGCACGAGCGCGACGGTCCGGATCAAGGTCAAGCGCGACAGGGTCATTGCCGTCTGCAAGACCCTGCTCGACCAACTGCCCGTCGCCGACATCGATATTCAGGAAGTCCCGATCGAAGACGTCATCGGCCAAATCTTCGCCCGGCGCCCCGTGGCGGATCAGAACTTGTTCTTCCGGTAAGCCCCCAGTTCCGGAGCGTCCGGGTTCACTTCAGGCCCGAAATAGCGCAGGACCACGAGCGGCTCGGTCTCGCTGCAGTTCTCGTAGGTCACGCCGCCCTGGGCGCCGTCGGCCGTCACGAAATACTCGTCCTCGGTCAATTCGGTGAACCGGATCAGTTTCGGACTGTTGAGGGGCTGGCCGTTGATCTTGCCGACGCCCTGGACGCAAATCAGGCTGTAGGCGCCGTTGTCCTTGACGACCGCCGTCACCCCCGCCTCCACCGTCAGTTCCTTGGCCGAGAAACACTGCTTGCCGTGCACCTTGCCATAGACGATCCAGCGGTCCACGTACCCCTCGCTCCGGGTGTCGGCGACGGGCACCGGTTCGAGGTAATGATTGTCCTTGAAGGTCGGGTCGACGTTCGCCTCCCAATCGATCTGGTCAACGATCCAGTCCAGGTCCTTGTGGCGCTCCTTGGGCATGTCCTTGACCAGGAGGCTCCACGGGACATAACGGCCCTCGACCATGCTTTGGTACATCCCGAACACGTCGCTGCCCCATTGCGGCTCGTAGGTGCAGAGGCTGCCGGGGGCGTGCAGGATGCACGGCCCGACCAGCCAGCCGGTGCCGGGCTTGAGCCGGTACGCCTTCGACAAATCCAAAATGCCGTTGTCGCCCTTGTTCCAATCCTCGAGACACTTGCGAACCTGGTCCTTGGTCGTGCCCGGTTCGAGTCCGAAGAAGGTGTGCGGGAAGTTGTTGCCGACGTTGTTCTGCTGAGGCGGGAAGTAGTAGCTCTCGGGCTTGCCTTCCTGCCCGACCAGTTTCGCCTGCTTGTCGGACTGGTGCATGTGATGCGGAATCGGCCCCATGTTATCGAAGAACTTCGAATACACCGGCCAGCGACCGTACTTCTTCCAGATGTCTTTCCCCACAATCGCAGCCCCACAGTCCTCGACCGCCTTGCGCAGGGTGAAGCGTTCCTTGCCCACCACGCAGTAGCTCAGCCCCTCGTCGGGAACGCGCCCCTCGTTGGCGGCCTCGGTCGTCGACCCGAACCAGCGTTCGTCGATCCCGCCGCGGTTGGCGCCGTAGGCGTAGGTGTCGTCCGGATGCAGCTTGATCCGCAGTCCGGGTTGAAGGAATGAGCGCGGCACCCAGTTGGGCGCCAGTCGCAGCACGCCGCCGGTCCGCGACAGTTCGGCTTCGGCTTTGGCTTTGGTGTTGCCCTTGACGATCTTAAGCGAGGTGATGGTGTTCATGTTCGAGTCTATGGCCGATTCGTAAGTTGTCGCATCGTAATGTGCGCCTGATGTCGTGTCTTTTCGCCGATATCGCCCCGCGATTCAAGGGAAACCGCGCGCCGAATCGCCCATCGGGTCCTGAAAGAAGGTGCCTGATTGGCCTTGACCTATCCCTCTGCCTTCAGGCACGTTTCGGTCACTGGCGCTGAGCCAGCCTCAACCGATACACATCTCCCCACTATGCAGACTGTTCGCCTCTTGGCGACCAAACGCCTTGCCGTCTGGCTCGTTCTCGCCGAACTCTGGGGTGCCGCGAGCGCCACGTTCACCTCGGACACGGCGATCCCCGCCGGCGACGCCACCTACGACACCCTCGATCTGACTGTGGTGGGGTGTCGGCTCACGGTCGCGGGCGACCACGTGTTTGGCCGAGTCGAGGTGCACACGCACGCCACGTTTGTCTTTGCCGGCACCAACCTGGCTGTGTCGGCGATGACCGCCATCGAGGGGGCCGCGGTCGAGTTGGCGGGTGGCGCTTGCGCTCAAGTCAACGGCCCGCTCACAGTCGTCAGCAACTCGACCGTTCGCTGCCTGGGCCGAAACACCAGCGCCCAAGTCGATGGCGCCTGGAAAGGAATGGGTGTGCGCCTGGCAACTCAGAGCGTCGAAGTGGACTCGACTTCGAGTATCACCGCCGACGGCCAGGGCTACACCTGCCCCGGGGCCAACCAAAACGGGAACGGCCCGGGTGGAGGACGGCGCGGTTGGTGGGGCGGCCCCAACGCCAGCGGGGGCGGTCATGGCGGCCAAGGCGGGGCGGGCGATCGCTACGGCTTCGCGAATCCACCAGGCATGACGCACGGGTCCTCGACCGAGCCCGCAGACCTCGGTTCCGGGGGCGGAGGCGTGGACGGCGTCGGGGCATCGGGTGGGGGCGCGATTCGCCTGGAGGTGGCCGAGGGGCTGACACTGGAGGGGGTAATCAGTGCCAACGGCGCCTCGACGGGCGGTTGGGCGGGGGGAGGCGCGGGCGGGTCTGTCTGGATTGTCACGGGCCTGCTCGCCGGGAACGGTTCGCTGCAGGCTCACGGCGGCGAGGGCTCAGGTTCAGGCAGCGGTGGCGGCGGGCGGATCGCGGTCTACTGCGCAACCAACCAGTTCGCGGGGTTGGCGAACTGCGATGTCCGGGGCGGCACCAAAGAACCTGCCGGCGAGAAGGGCACGATTGCCTTCTTTGACACGCAGATTCCCAGGTCGCACCTCGAGGTCTTCGATCGCTTCGTCTTGGCGGCAGACAGCCGCCAGGCCTTCGGGGCGATCACGGTGGCCGAGGGCGGTCGGCTGGTCGTTGTGAACAACGCAGTCATCGAGGTGGCGACCTCGCTGACCGTAACCAACGCAAGCACGCTCACCCTGGGCGGAGGAGCACATCTGCGCGTGGCACAGGCCTTCGATGT
>DAOOQY010000227.1:0-6674 GCA_035389025.1 Verrucomicrobiota bacterium | reverse complement strand
GAGCACCCGATGCTGTCGGGGGCCGGCCTGGGGAAGTTGCGATGATGGGAAGCGTTTTCACTGAGGCACGAGGGGGATGGCTGTGATCTGGATGTTGGGCCCGGAATCGCACGCCGCTTCGGGAATGAGCCTGCGGTCGAGGCGATCCTCACGCAAGATGCGGAGGCGCACCTACCCGCCTGCGCCGGTGTGCGCGCCGAGTGTGAACTGGCGCCCCTCGAAGCTGATGAGATGCCTTGCGCCGGGCTGGACGTGCAACACGGACTTCTCGAATCCGGGCGGTGGCTCCGCAGTGGCCTCGGGGACGACCGGAAAGAGCGCGGCGATCTGCGCGGCGCTGACCTCCGTTTTGGGATTGAACGAATCGCCTTCGGCGTAGGCCAGAAGGCTGGCGCGCAACTGGCGCGCCGCGGGGCGCTGGTCGAGCCTGCTCGCGATGTCGTATCCGCAGACGAGGAGGCGTCCGCCCTCCTTCGTCCGCATTTCAAAGATCGTCCCGAGCTTGTCATTGAAATGGTAGTCGCTGACCGGCTGGACAATCGGGCGGTACGCCGCGGGAAGACCGTTCAGCACAAAGCCGCGGGCGCCCTCGCAGATGTCACGCCACTGCCAGTCGAGATGATCGTCCGTCGGGAAATCCGCGAGTGCGGGATGACTGCTCTGCACGAGTGCGCCCAGCGTGTCGCGGTCCTGGCCGGGGAAGAAGCGCGCCGACCAGAACAACGGCATCCAGGCGGCGTGTTTTGCGTCGTCCGGCCTGCCGAGTCTGTTTGCCAGCAGCAGCACGCGTCGGGATTCTGACAGCGCTTCAAGCGCGGCCTCCGGGGCGTCGCAGACGATGACGTGTGTCGGTCGCGTCCGCGCAACCGAGGGTGGGAAGACCCAGATGTTCCAATCGTTGGCGAAGGGGGTTTCCTTGATGGCAATCTCGAGGTTGAGGCGCGTGGGATTGTTGAATGTCGCGAGACCGCATGCGATCTCTCCGGGTGCTGAAACCGAGCCGGGCTGAAGCGTGGCTGGGCCGAAGGTTCCCGCGCCGTGAACCCGGCCGTTCGGATCGCGAAGCGTCCATGCAACCCTGGCGTTCGAGATGGCCCGTTCTCCCCAGTGCGAAACCTGAACGCCGGCGGCGAACGTCTCGTCGCTCGTCCAGACGAATCTCTCGAGGCGCGCGAGCGGAACCGTGGAGGCGCTGTAGCGTCGAAACTGCCGCGGCGAGACGATGCCCTTGGATTCGTAGAACGTATCGAGCCAGCCGACGAGCGCCTCACCCTGTCCCGGGAAGTCCTGCATGCTCAGCCAACTCACGCCCGCGCAATCCGGCGAACGGAGCTGCGCCTCCATCTCGTTCTTGTAGAGGATGCGGTTCATCGCCCCCGACGCCCGCTGGAGGTCCGCGCACTGGCCCGCGATGCCATTCCTTCGCGCCTGCTCGCGGAACAGTTCGAGATTCCTGGCGCGGACCGGGCCGGTGTATTTGCCGATTTCGCGCCAGTCCGGATAGACGGGCATCTGACCCATCTCGTGCGCGACGACCGGAACGGGAGCGCGCGCGTAGCTGTCCTGGTAATCCCAATCCGTGCCCGGGACGCCGAGGCGGTTCACAACCCCCCCGATGTCGGGGATCTGGTGTGTATCGGCGAAGTCGTCGGCTGGGGTGATTGCGCGTGCTGTCGATGCCGCGTAGAAGCGGCGCGGGTCGCGTTCCTTCTCCTGCTGAATCCACGCGCCCATGGCGTTGAAGTCGCTTGACCCGAGTTCATTGCCGATGGCGAAGAAGCAGAACGACGGGTGATTCCCGTACGTGTCGAGCATCCGTCGCATCTCGGCCCTGACGTAGTGGTCGATTGTTCGGTCACCCTTGCCAACGCCTTTCGGATAACCCGGCGTGTCCATGTCCTTGCGCGGATTCGGCCCGCCCATCCAGCCGTCGATCCAGAGCACCTCGGCTTGGAGATAGAAACCCATTTCGTCCGCGGCCCCGAAGGCGGCCTCGGGCGGACACCATGAATGGAAGCGAATCTGGTTCAGTCCGTGGTCTCGGCAGATGCCGAGCATTCTCTTCCAGCTTGCGACATCCGTGGGGGGATGCCCAGTGAGCGGATACTGCGCGCAGTCCATGTTGCCTCGCAGAAATGTCGGACGCCCGTTCACGAACAGCCTGTTCCCGCTCCGGGTCAACGAACGGAATCCGAACGTCGTTCTGACCGGTTCCAAGTCATTGACTCGCGCCTCGAGTTCGTGGAGCGCCGGAGAGAACTCATCCCATGTCGCGGGCGGTCCGGCCAGGGGAATGGTCATCGTGCTTATGGTGGGGTTTGTTGCGCCACGCGCGAACTCGACGGCATTCGAGGCTGTCCCGATCGTCCGGCCTGACTTTCGCTCCCGCACCGTCAGATGCGCGGTGGCGGACGCAGGAGCATCGGCCCCGGCGGTGAAAGTCAATTCCGCCTTCACCTCGCGCCGCGCAGCATTTGGAAAGACGCGCAGCAAGTCGATCGTCACCGGCTGACGCGCGCGCAGTTCGATCCGCCCGACCGCGCCGTTCCAGATCGTCTGGGTGAATTCCGTATAGCAATGGCCGCGGTCGCCGATCGGGTGGATCATCTTGTTATCGATTCGAAGCGTCAGCAGGTGGTGTCCGGGCGCGAGTCCGCCGAGCCGATGGACGTGCGGTGTGCCGAGCGAATCCTGCGAGCCGGCGGCGATGCCGTCCACCCACACGCGGCTTTCCCACAACACGCGTTCGAGATGGAGTTCGACCGGACGGTTCCGCCACGCCTCGGGGATTTCGAGGCGCCGCTGATACCAGGCGGCGCCGACGAACTTGTGCTCGCGCGAAAGGAACCCGGGATTCGGATCCGCCTCGCGTTCGCCCAGACCCGCCCGGTCCGTCGTGCCGGGCAGCTTCATCGAAGTCCCGCCCGGGAGCGGCAAAGCGAACCACCGCGCCGCGACACCTTCGTCATTCGGGTCCAGCCGCACGGACCAGCGGCCGGACAAATCGATGCAACGCTGTCCGAGGGCGCCCGGCGTCAGCAGGATGGCGGCGAAGAGCGGAACCAGTTCTCGCAGCGCTTTCATCGGGGCCCATTCTACCATGCCGCCGCCATCGCGGAATGGACAATTGCATGAGACCTGACTCATTTGGCACAGATCTCGAAGAGGAAGTCACTCCAGACCCATGCTCGACCATTGGCTTGCTCGGGGCTTGCGTCGAGCGTGCCGGGCTGACACCTTCGAGCGCAGCATGAAGCTCGAGCGGTTTTCCGGCAACCCGATTCTCTCCCCGCATCCGGACCATCCCTGGGAAGATCTGGCTGTGTTCAACCCGGCGGCTTGGTTTGATGAGCAACGGCGAGAGGTGCTCCTGCTCTACCGCGCGGCCGAATCGGGCCCGGAGTACAAGTGCTGCTTTGGCCTGGCTCGGAGTCAGGACGGTGTCCATTTCGAGCGCGCGTCGGATCGCCCCTGCCTGAGCCCGAGCATCGAGGGATACGACGGGGCTACGATTCAGGATCCTCGCATCGTCAAGTTCGGAGACTGGTTCTACGTGACGTATGCCTGCCGGCACTATCCGTTCGGCCAGTTCTGGCGTCCCGAGGTTCGCCAGCGCTATGTCAACCCCGAGGCGCCGCCTGAATTCCCCAGGTATCTGCGACTCAATGCGACGCTGACGGCGCTGGCCATGACGCGGGATTTCCGGAATTGGATTCGGGCCGGCTGGCTGACGGATCCTTTGCTGGACGATCGCGACGCGATTCTGTTCCCCGAGACAATCGGGGGAAGATTCTGGCTCATGCATCGGCCGCTCGAGTGGGTGGGCGCGGCCTACGGCACCGATCAGGCCTGTGCCTGGATCAAGTGCGCGCGCGATCTGCTCGGGTTGCCCTCGGCTCGAAGCCGGCGTTTGATCAGGCGACGCTACGCTTGGGAAACGCACAAGCTGGGCGTCAACACGCCGCCGATCCGAACCCCCCACGGCTGGTTCACGCTCTATCACGCGGTCGGGCCCGACAAGTTCTATCGTCTCGGAGCGCTGTTGCTCGATCTTGAAGATCCGAGCCGCGTGCTGCATCGGACGCCGGATTGGCTGATGCAGCCTGAAACGGATTACGAGCTCGAGGGTTTTTACCGGGGCGTTTGTTTCCCTTGTGGGGCGGTTGTGATCGACGGTCGCCTCTTCGTCTATTACGGCGCCGGCGACACGTATTGCGCGGTCGCCACGTGCGATTTCGCCGCGTTGCTGCGACATCTCCTGGCATGCCCCGCCGATGAACCCGACATGGGAGAGCAGGCCCCCTCGTCCGCGGCCGAAGCCGTCGATCCGGCTCAGGTGTTGCCCGGCGCCGAGGCGCCGGGCCGGGCTGATGACAAGCCGTCCGCGCCCGGGCTCTGCGGCGGCTGAAGGAGCAGGCGCACACAACCCGCCCTCGAGGGCAACAGATCGTCGCCATCCATGCACTCCATCGACCTCGTCGTCATTGTTGCGTACCTCATCCTGATGATAGGTGTGGGCGCGTGGGTGACCAAGAAGGCGGCGCGCAGCGCCGAGTCGTACTTCCTGGCTGGGAAGAGCCTGCCCTGGTGGATCATTGGCATCGCGCACGGCTCGAGTGGAGTCGATATCACCGGGACGATGTGGTTTGTCACAATGCTGTTCGTTTACGGAGTCAAGGCGACCTGGCTGCTTTGGGTCTGGCCGCTCTTCAACGTGATCTTCCGGATGATGTACCTGGGGACCTGGGTCCGACGCTCGAATGTGCTCACCGGGGCGGAGTGGATGCGGACGCGCTTTGGCAAGGGGGCGGGGGCCGAACTCGCCTACCTGAGCGTGGTGCTCTACGCGCTGGTGAGTGTCGTAGGCTTTCTGAGCTATGCCTTTCGCGGAATCGGGAAGTTCACCAAGCCTTTCGTGGGGTGGGATTATCCCGACACCACCTACGCCACGGTCATCATGGTGGTGACAGGCCTCTATTGCATTGTGGGCGGGATGTACAGCGTGGTTCTCAACGACCTCATCCAGTACGCCCTGATCCTGGTGGCCGCCGTGATTGTCGCGGTCGTCGCGATCGCGCTGACCACGCCCGAACAGATTCTCGACAAGGTCCCGGCCGGCTGGGACAACCTGTTCTTTGGATGGAGGCTCGATCTCGATTGGTCACACCTCATCCCGCAACTCCAAGACAAACTCTATGGGGCGGGCGGGGACGGCTACGCGCTGTTTGGTTTCTTCATCGGCATGCTGTTCCTCAAAGGCGTCCTGGTCAGCATGGCGGGGCCAACGCCCAACTACGCCATCCAACACATCCTCTCGACCCGCAGCCCCCGCGAGGCGGCGCTCGAGAACCTGATGATGGCCTTGACGTCGCTCGGCCCGCGGTTCCTGCTGATCGCCGGGATCGCCGTGCTCGGCATCGTGTTCTTCAGCCAGGATTTGGCGGCTATGGGCGCCAAGGTGGATTTCGAGGTCATCCTGCCTGCGGTGGTGCAGAAGTACCTGCCTGTCGGCGGCCGAGGGTTGATTGTGGCGGCCCTCCTGGCGGCCTTCATGAGCACATTCGTGTCGACGGTGAACTCGGGGGCCGCGTACGTCGTGAACGATCTCTACAAGCGGTATGTCGATCCGCAGGCGTCGAACCGGCGTTTGGTCTGGCTCGGCTACGCCACCTCGTTCGCCGTCATCATGGCGGGGATCGGTTTCGGGTTTGTCACCCAAAACGTCCATTCCGTCACCAAGTGGGTTGTGGCCGCACTGGTGCCGGCGTTCGTTGCGCCGAACGTGTTGAAATGGCATTGGTGGAGATTCAACGCGCACGGCTTCTTCGCGGGCATGATGGCAGGGACGGCGGCAGCCCTCATCCTGCCCCGCGCGATTCCCGGTCTCCAGGATGTCTACCTGTTTCTCCTCATCCTGACGTTCAGCTTCGCGGCCTCGATTCTCGTTTGCCTCCTGACCGCTCCCGAAGACATGGATGTTCTGAAGCGGTTCTACCGCACCGTGCGCCCATGGGGTCGGTGGGGGCCAGTCCTGGCCCAATGCCGAGCGGAGGATCCGGCCCTCAAGCCCAACCGCGACTTCCGACGCGACATGTTCAACGTCGCGATTGGCATGGTCTGGCAGACCAGCATGGTCACTCTGCCTGTCTACCTCGTGATCCAGCAGTATGGTCCAGTCGGATTGTCGCTCGCGGTCTTGGTACTGACCTCACTGATTCTCAAGTTCACCTGGTACGACAAGCTGGGACGCGGCGATCTGTACCTCTCGTGAGCGCAGCGGTTCCGCCGGAGGAAGCACAGCAACAGCGCGGCGGCAATTCCGGTGGAGGCCGCCGCGGGCTCGGGCACCAGGGAGAGGAACACGCCCGAATCCGAGGTCCACGTCACCCCCGCTGGCGTCTCCAGAGAGAGAAACTGGATGGTGTTGCCGAGGTCAGCGGTGGCCCAGCCCGACTCGGGATTCCAGGGTTCCCCACGATTGCTCCCGGCCTCGAGGCTCCCCGTGACACCCAGGTAAGTTCGATACTCTATCGGTGCGGAGACGGTTGTTCCGGCGTGCGCCAGGAAGTAGGTGAGAGAGAAATGGTCGTTGATGCTGAGGTCTGTCTGGCTGCCGGTTATGAGCCTTGGCGGGAAAGGCGAGGCTCGCGGGGCCGGATTCTCGCCCGGTAAGC
>DAOOQY010000226.1:0-6679 GCA_035389025.1 Verrucomicrobiota bacterium | reverse complement strand
TGCGCGGGTCCTGCGTCGCCAGGATCGAGTTGATGAGGTTCCGCTCGTAGTAGTCCATGTACTCCGCGCGGGGCTCCCAGGCGAAGAGGTGGCGCGTCAGCTTGAGCATGTTGTAGGTGCAGCAGGTCTCCTGGGTGTGGGCATCGAGTTGGTCGGCCAGGCGATAGGGATCGCTGCGCCAGTGCTCGTCGACGGACGTTCCACCGGTGCAGTAGGTTCGCCCGTGAACGATGGTGCGCCAGAAGAACTCGGCGATCTGCCGGTTGGCGGGACTGCCGGCCAATTCGTATTGGCGGGCGGTGCCGATGACATTGGGAATGAACGAATTGACGTGCAGCCCCTTGAGTTGGTCGCGATGGAGCATCAGCGGCTGGTTGTACGCGTCGGCATCGAACCGCCCGGCCAACTCCAGCCAGGCCTTCTCACCCGTGACGCCATACAGGTTGGCGAGCGCCTCGTTCATCCCCCCCTGCTCGGTGTGGTCGAGCATCTTCTGCATCGCCGCACGGTCAAGCGCATCGAGGCGTCCCTTGGCCCAGCGCGCCATGCCCACGGCGATTTCCAAGGCCTCGGCATTGCCGCAATAGACGTGCACGTCGATCAGGCCGGCCCAGATTTTGTGCAGCGTGTACCACGGGGCCCAGACCTGCTTGAGTGCAATGACGCGGTCGATCTGCTCCTCGGGATACGCGCTGAGGTAGCCCGAGCCCAGGGCCTTCTGGCACTTGGCCAACTCGCCGACGATGGCGTCCGCCCTCTCTTTGATCTCCTGATCGCCGGTGCTGGCGAACATCAGCGCGCAGGCCGACAGGTAGTGGCCCAGCGTGTGCCCCCGCAACTCCGTCTTTTCCCATCCGCCCATGGGCTCGCCGGGCGCCGGCAGGCCTGCCGTCCGGCGGAAGTGCCACAGCAGGCGGTCGGACTCGAGATCGTGCAGGTAGCGCCCGTTGCGCAGCATCGCCTCGCGGAATGGCCCGTCCAGCAGTCGGACCTCGCGCAGGTCGAAGGGCCGGGCCTGGAACGACACCACCTCTCGACCGCTGGGCCAGACGGACGCGTCCGCGGGGGGGGGATTCGAGAGCCCGATGAGATGGACAAGTATCGCGAGGCAAACGTTGTGCTGCATGCAATGATCCGGGTTCTGACCCGGTGGCGACGGCCCTCTGCCGTCGCTGCACCAGAGCCGTGATTTGCCTGCCGGTATCAAAACGAGATTCCGGCGTCAAGGCTCGCGGGGCAAGCCCTCGAGGAAGCGGTGCATCTGGTTATTGTCGTTGTTCTGACGCCCGCTGAGGGCAAAGCGCATCGGGGAATGGTGATTCACCGCTTGCAGCGGAAAGAACGCCCTTGGCGAAGCTCGACAGCCCGTTCGATACGCCCTCGATCAGCCCGAGCCACGCCGCCGCCACGCCCATCGTTGCCAGAAGCGACGGCATGACCGTCGTGGCGATCTCATGCGACCAATCGCTGAAGAGCGAGGGCAGTCCAATGCCCAGCACCATGCGGTTGAGCCAACGGTGGGGAAACCCTGCATCGGGGCTTGCTTGGCGATTCATGAAACACTCATCCTGCTTCACTCATGCGCGGCGAGTTTTTGTATCGCCGACTTCTCCCGCAGACCCATCATGAGGCAGCACACCGTGGGTGTGGCCAGGAGCGAAAAGAGCATGGAAATGCAAAGCGCGCCGATGAGGCCGATGGCCAGCGGTCGCAGCATGTCTGCGCCATGGCCGATACCCCAGGCCAGCGGAAGCATTGCCAGCGCGGTGGCGAACGTCGTCATCAGAATCGGCCGCAGCCGCCGGCGACCAGACCGGACGAGGGCTTCTTCGAGACTTACGCCTTCCGCCAGGTGATGGTCCACCAGGTCGAGCATCAGGATGCCGTTCTTGGCAACGATGCCGACACCGATGATGGCACCGAGAAAACTCACGATGTTCAGGGTCGTGCCCGTCACCCACAGCGCGCCCACAGTGCCGGTCAGCGCCAGCACGCTGCCAAAAAGGATGGCCACCGGCTCGCGAAAGCTGCGGAATTCAAGGAGCAGAACGGTGAACACGAGCGCGATCCCAAGGAAGAGCACCACGATCAGGTTGCGGAAGCTCTCCTGCTGCTGCTGAAAAAGGCCCCCGAACTCGATCACGCCTGGCGGTATGGTTTTGTCAGCGGTCAGCACTTGCTGGATTTCCGCGATACCGCTGCCCATGTCGCGGTCTTCAAATGCCGCAGTGACAGCCACCAGTTGACGCAGATCCTCGCGATGCAGTTCGAGCTGGCCGGCCTCCTCGGTGATGTCGGCGACCTGGCCAACCTTCACCAGATTGCCGGACGGTGTGCGCAGCAGCAGTTCGCGGAGCGCGTCGAGCCGGTTTAGTCCACTCGGTTCGGCCTTGACGCGGATATTCACCACGCGGTCGCCTTCGAGCACGGTGGAGGCGGTGCGGCCGAGCATGGTCGTGTTGAGCACCGCGGCAATGTCGTCGCTGGAGAGGCCGTGCCGTTGCGCGTCCATCGGTCGGACGCGAAAGCTGAGCGTCGGGCCAGTCATGATCAGGCCGTCCAGGGTGTCCACCACACCCTTGACCTTTTCGATGGCGGCCTTGATTCCCGGGGCTTTCTTCTTCAGCCACTCGGTGTCGGTGGAAAAGAGTTTGATTTCGACCGGCTTGGGCGACCAAGTAAGGTCGCCAATCAGGTCGCCGAGGATGCCCGGGAATTCCCACCCGGCCTGGGGGAGCGAGGCGTTGAACTTGCGGCGCAATTCTTGTTTCACTTCCTCGGTGCTGCGTTTGCGGTCGGGTCGGAGCTTGACCAGGAAATCGCCATCATTGGGCTCGCACACTGCCAGCGCCAGGCGCGCGCCGCTGCGGCGCGAGTAACCCTCCACCTCGGGCGTGGCGCGCAGGATGGCTTCGGCCTGCTGCATGATGCGGTCGGTTTCCTCCAGGCTCGTGCCCCACGGCGTCAGATAATCGATGACAAAGCCTCCTTCGTCCATCTCCGGCATGAAGCCGGTGGGCAGGTGGTTAAAGACATGCCATCCGCTGTAGCCGATGACTAGGCATGCTAGCACCGTCACCCAACGCCAGCGCAACGTCCGCCGCAGCACCGCGCCGAATACCTTCACCAAAGGCCGCATCAGGAATCCGCCTTCTTCCGCCTTGGGTGCGCGCCAATGCTCCAGGTGGGCCCGGTCACGCAGGAAAAGGGATGCCAGCGCTGGCGTGAGCGTGACCGCGAGGACCAGCGAGGTCAGCAGCGCCACGACCATCGTCAAGGCCAGCGAACGGAAGAACACGCCGGGCAATCCGTCCAGGAACGCCAGCGGAATGAACACCACCACCGGCGTCAGCGTGGAGCCGACGAGCGGGTGCAAAATCTCACCCATCGCGTTCTGGATGGCCGCTAGGCGTGAATCTCCCCGCGCCACTCGCATGTAGATGGCTTCCACCACCACGATAGCGTCGTCAATGATCAGACCTATGGCGGCGGCGATGCCGCCCAAGGTCATCAGGTTAAAGGTCAGTTTGGCCCCCAGCATCACGACCGCCGTCGCGAGCACCGACACGGGAATGACCACGATGGCCGTCAGCACGCTGCCCCAGTTCTTAAGGAACAAATAGAGAATCACCACCGCGAAGATCAGGCCAAGGATGATCGCCTCCCACACACTGCCCACGGAGTCCTTCACGAGCAGCGACTGATCGTAGTAAAAGGACAGTTCCATGTCCTGCGGCAGCGTGCGCCGCAGTTCCGCGAGCTGCGACTTCAACTCCGCCGCAATGTTCAAGATGCTGCTGCCCCGGGGTTGCGCCCGGATATTCATGAGCACGGCGCGGCGCCCCTGCGCGTTGACCACGTTGAACACCGGTTCCGGACCGCGCTCGACCCGCGCGAAGTCGCGGATGCGGACGGGATGGTCGTCGCGCATCATCACCACGAACTCCTCAATGTCTTGCAGCCCTTTCACGCGGCTGTCCACCAGCGCCAGGTAGATCGTGTAGTTCTCGCTATGGAAGCCCGCCGGGGCCACCAGGTTGTTTCTTTCCAGTGCAGTGGTGATGTCTGTGAGCGCGAGGTTGGCCGCCGCGAGTTTCAGCGGGTCAACCACGACATGATATTCGGGCGTGCGACCGCCCACCAGGTCCACGCGCGCTATGCCCGGAATGCGCAGAAAGCGCGGCTTGAGATCGTAGCGGGCTCGTTCCCACAGTTCGGTGAGTTCGCGCTTCGGGCTGGTGAGGCTGACGCCCAGGATGGGGAAGGCGTTGAATGTCAGGCGCCACACGGTGGTTTTGGTGTTCGCGGGGAGGCTCGACTTGAGCTGCGACACGCGGTTGAGCACGTAGAGCTCGCTCTCAACCATGTTCACCCGCCAGTTGAAGAACACGTTCACTTCCGCGCTCCCGCGCCCCGTGGCCGAGCGCACTTGCACTACGCCGGGAATGTCCTTCATCGCCTCCTCGACCGGGCGCGTGATCGTGGCCATCATCTCGTCAGCGGGCATCACGCCGTTGTCAATCAGGATGACGCAGCGCGGAAATTCCGTCTCCGGGAAGACGGACGACGACATCCGCAACGCTGAATAGACTCCCCCGATGCAGACCGCGAACGTGATGAAGATGATGGCCAGCCGATGCCGAATGGCGAACGTGCCCACTCTCGACCCGCCCGTGCCAGCCGGATGCTTTTCACTGGCCCCACTCATTTCGCCTCCTGCTGGGGGTTGAGGATGCGAACCTTGGTTTCCTTCGGCAGCGCGTAGGAACCGAGCGTAACCACGGTCGTGCCTTCCTTCACGCCCTCGCCTTCAACCTCGACGAGATTGCCATCACGCAGCCCGGCCTTCACGGTCTTCTGAATCGCCTTGTCCCCTTCCACAATCGAGAGCGTGCTTTGTCCGTCGTGGTCCGTGTAAACCGCTTCGCGCGGGACGGCGAGCCTATCGGCGCGCTCTTCGGTGATGATGCGCACGCGCACAAACTGGCCCAGGCGGAAGCCGGCGTCCGGAGGCACAGAAACCCGCACCAGAGTTGTATCTGTGGCCGCATCCACCTGCGGCCCGATGAAGAACACCTGCCCTGTTACGATCAACTCCGACCCTCGGTCGGCAACCAACTCGGCTCGCTGGGCAACCTTCAGCGTGATCGCTTCCTTTGCCGGAACGCTGGCCGTGGCCACCAGGCGCGCGGGATCAATCACTTCCGCGACCACCGTGTTCGGTTCGACGGTCTGCCCCGGCTGCGCATTGATCCGGGCGACGATGCCGGCCAGCGGTGAGGCCAGTTGCACCAGCGCGAGCTGTGCCTGCGCGGAAGCCCATTCCGCTTTCGCAGCCGCGAGTTGCTGCGCCGCTTCCTGGAACGATTTCTCCGACGTTCCTTCGATGGACTTGAGTCTGTTCTGCCGCGCCATTTGCTGCTCGGCAAATTCGACCGCGTGGCGTGCCTTCTCGGCTTGGGCCAGCGCCACTCGGTCATCCAGCTTGACAATCACGGTGCCAGCCTCGACACGCTCGCCCTCCTTCACCGGCACGGCCATGACGATGCCCGCAGCCGGCGCAGACAACCGGGCCGCGCCCGCCGGTTTTCCGCCACCTGCCGGCTCCGCCTCCACCGTGCCGTAAGCATCTACGCGCGCGCGCAGCGTCGCCCGTGCGACTTTGCCGATTTGGACGGCGACTTCTGCAGGGGCCTTCTCCTCTTGCTCGTGCCGTGCACCGCATCCACTCAGCAGCCCCGACACAAACAGGGCCAGAGAACTAGATAGAAGAAATCGAGTGTTCATGGGGCCTTGGGAGCTTGGGAAGTTCTTGGGTCTTGTGAAAGTCGAGACGTATCGGCAGGCAGGAAAACAGGGCTTTGCAGCGCCTCCTCCAGTTGCCCCAGCGCCTGCTGGGCTTTGGCCAGGGCATCGGCGCGGGTCAGTCGGGCCGCTGCCAGTTCCACCTGCCCGGTGACTACTTCGCTGCGAGAAATCTCACCGGCCTCGAACTTGCCTCGCAACAGCCGTTCCTGCTTCTCCAGATTCCCAAGCAACGAATCCGCTGTGGCAGACTTCTCCAGCGCGGTTCGATAGGCCGCCACGCTACGCTCGATCTCAGCGACTACGCGTGCCTGCAGCGCGCGAAACTTTGCCGCGCTCTCTGTTCGCCGCGCCTCCGCTTCAGCAATCGGACCTTGGTTTTGGTTCAACGCCGGCAGTTCGAGCGACAAGCCCACGCCCCACTCGTTGTCTCCCTGGTCGTATTCGTAACCGGGGTTGAGATGAATGTCCGCATACTGTTTGGCGATCTCCAGGCGCAGGGCCGCCTCGCTGGCGGCGTATTCTGACAGGGCGGCGAGCACGTCCGCACGGTTCAGCAGTGCCTGACGCCGCGCCGTGGGAGAGTCCAGGTCCGGTGGCACGCAGTCCAGTCCGATAAACGAAAGCTCCATGCCGCTGAGTGCGCCGACGGGGACGCCAATGGCCTCCGCAAGCGCCACGCGGTTCTGCGCTCGCTGCCGTTTCGCGTCGTGTGCGGTCAGGCGGGTTGTGTCTAGCGCGATGCGTTCCCGCGTGACCTCCGCCGCGGACACGGCGCCCGCGGCCAACTGGCCTTCCAGCAACTTCACGCTCTGTTCCTGGGCCGCCTGCTGTGCTGCCAGCAACCGTTCCTGCTCACTCGCCGCATGGTAGT
>DAOOQY010000225.1:0-6683 GCA_035389025.1 Verrucomicrobiota bacterium | reverse complement strand
TGATCCGGGCATCCTCCAGACGCCGGTCGGCCGCCGCCTCCTGCCTGTCGACCATCATGCGGTTCTGGAACACCCGGTCCTTGGCGGCGAAGATGGCCCGCACGGCGTCGTCCTCCATGGCGGGGCGGGGCAGCGAGCCGAGCAACTCGGCCTTGGTCTGCTCGTAGTCGTCGGTGTTCGGGTCGATCAAGGCGATCTGGCTCAGGAACTCCCCGCGCTGGCTCTCGAAGTCCTTGCGCGCCGCGTGCTCCTGATCCTCGCGCCCCCACTCGATCAGTTGCCGGCGCTGGGCGGCACGGTCCCAGCGAGAGCGCCCGAGCCGGGTCGCCTCGTCGGCCACCGCTGCGGCGCTCTCGGCCCCCCGGCGGGAGGTGTACAACTGGGAGACCACCGACGGCGTGCCGGTGAAGAACCGGGTGGTCGGCGCGGGCGGTGCGAGGGACTCGGCGGCGGCTTCGAGCGGGGTGGGCATGGCGGCGAGGTGGATCAGAAGTAGCGCGGACGCCGGAACAGCCGGCGGGGCGAGCCGGGGGTGCCCTCGGGGTCGTCGCTCACCGGCATAAAACCGGGCTTTTGAAAAGAGAGGACGACCGCTCCGCGACGACCGATCGGATTGCCGTAGCCCGGTCCGGGGTTGGATGCCGGATTGACGGTGGTCGGGCCGGGCGGGTCGTAGGATGTGCCGAAGCGCCGGCCGAACTGATAGTCGGGGTCGCTGCGCAAGACGCCCCCCTCCTCCGTCATCATAGGCTCGCCGACCACGGCGGGGTCAGCGTTCGAATCGTAGGCGATCTCCTCGGCTGCGCGGCGGCGGGCCAGGGAGCCGAACAGACGGGCGTCGGCGGCGTCCTGCGCGGTCTGGTTCTGCCACGCCTCACGCTCGGCGTTGAATGCCTCGCGGTCCCGGATGCCGCCGGGCGTGAATCCCTGGCCCATGGCCTGGCCGCGCACGGCGATCTCTTGGAGGGCTGCGCGGGTGTCGCCGCGGCGGGCGGCACGGCGGAGCTGGCGCAGGGCGCGTCCAAAGGCTTCCTCCTGTCGGCGGTACTGGTAGCCGGCCTCCCCGCCGTAGGCGTTGCGGGAGAGGGGCGAGCGGTTCTCGAAGTAGTCGCTGTTGGCCTCGGCGGCGTTGGTGCGCCTGCCGTTCACGTCGTAGAGCGTGGCGATGTTCGAGTAACGGTCGAGGAGGGTGGCCATGGCTGATTGCTGGTTGGGTTGGAGATTACCGGAAGTTTCGGATCGGACTCAACCCCGCCCCGCCCTGCCGGACGTTGGGGACCTGTTTAGCGTGCCCACGGGCGGCCTTCTCATGGTTGTCGAGGACCCGCAGGGCGTCGGCCATGTAGGAGCGGGCGCTGCCAGGGTCGTTCTGCTCCTCGAAGACGATCGCGAGCATGGCGAGCTTCAGCGCCGCCGAGCTGGGGCAGCGGGTGGTTGCCGAGTCGATCAGGGTGGCGGGGTCGGGCAGGAAGGCGGTCTTGTAGAGGGCAAACGGAGCGTAGTGACACAGCGCGTAGCAGGTCCAGTCGTCGTCGCTCTTGCCGAGCACCTTGTAGTACCGCTGGCCGGAGTCGTCAAGCCCCTGGTCGATGAGGCGCAGACCGTGGGCGGCGCCCACGTCGAGCTGGCCGGGACCGCCGGCCGCGAACTCGAACTCCTCGGCATTGGCTTCCAGCGGGTACTTGTCAACCCGGGCGCCGAGGATCGACACGAAGCTGATCGGGAGCGTGACGATCGAGGAGACGGGCGTCAGGGACACCCGGCCGCGAGTCCACCGCCAGCGGCCGAACTCAAGGAGCCGCAGGTCCGCCTCGGTGAGGATGCGCAGGAACGCGTCGTCGTCGCCGGGGGCAATACGCCCCTGGTGCGCCGTGTAGATGGTATCGACTGAAATCCCGGCCACGCCTGAAAGAATGGCACGGAAATCCTGATTGTCGAGCCTGATTCACCTTGACAGCGGGGGTTGGCGGTCACCCGCACAGCATGCCCCGGCGGGGCCGGCCTGCCCAACCGCCGCCACCGTCAACGCAACCTGTGTCGTGCTTGCCATCTCGTCACCCTTCCTTGGGCTCCTCCACCGGCTTCTCCTCCTCGACCGGAGGCTCCACAGGCTCTGGATCAGGCAAGCGCGTGATCGTCACCGCCCCGGTCTTGGCGTCCTTGGTCAGCACCCTGCGGGCGTCCATCAGCACCTTGTCCAGCGGCCTCGCGTCCACGGTTGCGGTGGCCACGGGAAGCGAGTTGTCCGTGAGCAGCGCCTGCGTCGTCGCCAGCGCCGCGTTGGTTGACAGCGCGGCATTCACCCGAGCCTCCTCGACCGCGTCCCAGTCCGCGCCGGTCTCGGTCAAAAACGCAGCGAGGTCCGCGTCGGAGAGCTGCGTGACCCTCGCGTCGAGTTGGCGCAACAAGTCCGCGCAGACGGTCTGGTAGCCGTGGAGCTTCTGCGTGAGTTGCAGGATGTCCGCCTTGACTGTTTCGTTCTTGCTTAGGAGTGGCATGTCTGTTGTTGTGGTTAGATTTGGTCAGTTGGTTACGGTCCAGCCCTTGCCAGTTGCGATTGTCTGGTCGCAGGTGGCGGCACCGTAGTTTCCGGTAATCGTCACCGTCTGCTGGCCTCCTGCGTTGTCGGCTGTGCCCAATCCTGTGAATATCGCGTTGAGCTGAGCGGCCGAGAGTTTGCACCCGTCGTAGGAGACCGAATAACGGATTCCGTTGGTGCGCCCGACCGCCAGCGACCGGCAGCCTGAGAACATTTCGGTTGGAGGAGTGGCGGATGCGATTCCGTTGGTTTCGAACGCAGGGATGGTCTGGAGGCTGATGCAGTTAGTGAACATTTGCCGCATATCTGTCACAGCCGCCACGCTGCCGGGGAATGCAGGAATGGTCTGGAGGCTGGTGCAGCCAGAGAACATGTAAGACATATTTTCCACAGCCTCCACGCTGCCGGGAAACGCAGGTATGGTCTGGAGGCTGTAGCAGTTAGAGAACATTTGATACATCGTTGTCACATTCGCCACGCTGCCGGGGAACGCAGGAATGGTCTGGAGGCTGTAGCAGTTAGAGAACATTTGCCGCATCGTTGTCACAGCCGCCACGCTGCCGGGAAACGCAGGTATGGTCTGGAGGCTGTAGCAGCCGTAGAACATTTGATACATCGCTGTCACAGCCTTCACGCTGCCGGGAAACGCAGGAATGGCCTGGAGGCTGTAGCAGTTGTAGAACATATTGGACATATTTGTCACAGCCTCCACGCTGCCGGGGAATGCAGGTATGCTCTGGAGGCTGGTGCAGCCAGAGAACATGTTAGACATATTTTTCACAGCCGCCACGCTGCCGGGGAATGCAGGAATGGCCTGGAGGCTGTAGCAGTTATAGAACATGTAAGACATATCTGTCACAGCCGCCACGCTGCCGGGGAACGCAGGTATGCTCTGGAGGCTGGTGCAGCCGCTGAACATATAACCCATACTTGTCACCGCCGCTGTCGATGCCAGCGGCGACAACGAAACCAGCATGCGGCACCCATTGAACAACGATGCGAACGAGGTCACCGCCACCGTGCCGAGCGTGAATTTCCGCAACAAACCCAATGAGACGGTCGTCCCGCCGATCGTGAGTATGGAAATCGACGGCCCGTTGATGGCGATGTCGAGCCAGTTCACGTTGAACGCGGTTGTCGGCAGCCCTGGGAGCGAATGTTTCTGCTGGAGGTCGATTTTGGTCAGGTTGCCGCTGTCAGGTGTGATCGTGACGACCGCGGCCTTGTACCCGTCCGCCATCGCCGCTCCAAGATCAGCATCGGAATAATCGTACCAGTGGTCTTTCTTGACACCGCTGGTACAGCCCGCATCCACGGTCCCGTCGCCCCAGTCCACGGTGTAGGTGCCGCTGGAACATTTGGCCAGAACCGAGACATAGTTGCCCTCGTTGTTCTCGACTCCGTACAAACCGACGAACTTCTGGTCAGTGGGCGCTAGCACAGGCAGCGCAGGCCAGTCGGCTGGACGCGTCCATTGGCTTCCGGTCGCGCCGTATGGCAGCCTGATTACAGGCTTGGTCCCGTAGTATGCTGTGCAGTAGCTCATTCGGTAAGGAGGTAGAGTGTGGTGGCATCGACGGTCCCGGCGACCACCAGCGCGGTGTAGGCGGCGGGAGTCATGTTGACGATTCCGATTGCGGTTTGTGCAGCGCCCTTGCTCGTAGCCGTCACCACAGGGTCGCCGTATTCGGTGATCCCCAGCGCCGCCCGCGCCAGCGGAGCCGTCGCCGCGCCCGTCCCGCCGTTGGCGATGGGGAGGGTGCCGGTGGACCCCAGCTTCGCCACGTTCCCCGGAGTATTGCCGTCGAGGATCTGGTCGGAGCGGATCGTGATCGGGTCGGTTCCGGCCGCGGTGACCAGCTCCAGCGTGAACGTCGCGGTGTCGGCCTCGGCACCCATCGCGCCGGAAATCGTGAGGTTCGTCTCCGCCGCGACGGTCAGCGGGAGCGTGCAAGCCTCCGGCGCGGTGGTGTTGGCGGTTGAAAAGCGCAGGTCAGTGGCGGAGTACAGGGAGGCGTTCAGTCCACTGCCGGGAGTGCCCCACGAAACGTCCCCGGCCAGCGACAGGGTCGCGTTGTAGCCGGGAGATGCAGTTGCCTTCGCGGTGTTTGTCAGTTTGGCAGTGTATACACCGGGAGGGATCGTTTGTGTGGAGGAAACGATCACACCGCCGGTGCCACCTACAACGGACATTGGCACCAGTGTCGTGCTGCTGGCTCCAGCATGGCTCGCAGCGTGGCTCGACGCCGCGCCGCCGATGTCGCTCAGCACCTGCGCCGCCGTCCGCTCAGTGACCGTCCCATCCGTGTTGAGCCGGAGCCAAGCCGCGGCGGCGCGGGTGACGTTGATGTCGAGGAGTTCCGCGAAGCGGCTGAAGATTCTGAATGCACTCATGGGATGTCTTTGATGTTGAGGTTTGCGGAGGTCAGAGTGGTGAGTTTGCTAATGCCGTATTTCGTGCAGACCACTTTATATTTGAGGGTGGCTGGGCTCAGCCGATCGGTGCGCTCCATGCTGGCCAACATTCGGCCGGTCGAGTCCGTCAGGTAGGTCTTCTTCTCCTTGCTAATGAACCTCCCTGCGGAGGTGACAAACGGGCCAACACCTACCGGCGTAATCTCCACTTTGACCCCGGCGACGATCGTGTTGTCGAATTCCTGAGTATCCAAATAGATGTTGCCGTCATTAAGGTCATCCGGTGGTGCGGGGACAATGCTCGCTGGATTTTCGGCGGGGACGTAAGGGGAAACCAAGAGGATTTGATCCGCTGCGTCCAATTTCGCGGCAGTTCGAAGATCTTCCGTCGCTTCGCTGGTGGATGAATTCCAAAAGACGCCAACGGCATCCGCTGGCACGGTGGCATTGGCAGCGTAGCTGCCAGTCTCTGGGAGCGATACGATGCCTGCGGTGATCCGCGATCCGAGTAGAGTCCCGGCCGCTGAGTAGAATTGGTAGCCCAGCCCTGTCTGGGCGGAGCCGAATCTGGCTTGAATAATCATGGTTTGATAGGTGGGGGTGGTTTGGAGATGGTTAGAAAGAGGCCCAACAAGACGCGGATGGCGACGGCGACTAGCCGTCAGTTGGTTTCGATGATCCAGCGCGCCGCGCCATCGCTGGATCGTTCGGCGTTACTTTATGAGGAACTGTGAAACTGTCAATCTAAAATCGGCACGCCCTCCGCCTCCCACGCCGCCGCCTCCGGCAGCAGGGCCTTCAACTCCTCCTTCAGCTCGGGCACCAGCAGCATGTCGGTCACGTTGAGGAACTGCGCATCGCCGAGCATCGGGCCTTGGGTGAACTCCTGTCCCAGCCTGCACGACCCTTCGGAGTGGATGTGGAAGTAGGCGTTCTCCATCGAGAACTTGTCGAATACGCCCCCGAACCGCTCCAGCACGGCACACGCCTTCTCGCGCTCCCATACGTAGGGCATGTGGGTGGAGTACACCTTCTGGTCGTCGTAGCCCCACTCCAAGAGCCGCTGGAGGACCTGCACGACCCCGAGGCGCCACGAGTTGCTCTGCGGGTCGGCGGGACCGAGCGCCGCGGTGTCCACGTTGCCGACGTAGCGTGGCGGGGCGCAGTCCTCCCACGTGGTCGGCTTGAGCAGGAAGATGTCGTCGTTCATCCAGAGCACCCGGTCGGCCTTCTGGACGCCATGGATCAGCGCCTCGGCGTAGCCCCACTGGTTCTCATAGAAGACCCTGGGCGCGTTGTAAGAGAGCCACCCGGGACGCTCGTTGGCGAGGATGAAGATAGGGCAGTCCTTGTCCTCGAAGAACCGGTCGACCGAGCGCAACGAGTAGCGCAGCTCGTCCCACTTGGCCTTGCCGGCGTGCCACGGATAGACGATCGCCCGGTCGAGCTTCGGCTCCGACAGGCGCTTGAACGGGATGAGTCGTTGGTGTGCCATCTTCTGATCGGGTCTGGTTCCGCCGATGCGCACCCACCGGTCGGGGGCAGGCTTCCACTCGCCGTAGAGTCCTTGGATGAAGTGCCAGATTTCCGGCACCACCACCGGGCCGTCCTCGGCCAGCCACGCGCCCCACCACCCGAAGGTGGAGTTGCTGATGATGTGGGCCTTGCACGCCGCCATGGTCCGCAACTCCACCTTCGGGTGGTGGAGCGCGTGGCTGGCCGAGGACGG
>DAOOQY010000224.1:0-6706 GCA_035389025.1 Verrucomicrobiota bacterium | reverse complement strand
GGCTTGGCGGGTGCCTCCGGCGACATCGACCCGTGGGTGCGGGTCCTGCCTGAATTCCGGACCGACAAGGGATGGATCCCGGAACCCGTACTGATGGGGACAATGCTGGGGGAGGAGGTGGCCCGAGTGCTCGAGAGCATGAAGGGCTCGACCACCAACGGACCGATCAAGACCTTGTTTAAGACCGTCGAACTGCCCTGCAAACCGGGCGCAGCGGCGGCGGCTTCCGCCGAGGCCACACGGCCGTTGAACCTGAGCCTGGGGCGGGTCGGCGATGTTGCCTTCGTGGGTTTGGGTGGGGAGGTGTTCAACGGGATCGGCCACGCAATCAAAACCGCATCGCCGTTCCGGAGCACGTTCATTTTCACCCACTGCAACGGTGCCGCTGGCTATGTGCCGACGCGGGCAAGCTACGCCGAAGGCGGCTACGAGGTGCAAAGCAGCCTCTTCGCGCCGGGTGCGGGCGAGCAGTTGATCGAAGCGGCGCTCCAAGGGCTGAGGGACCTGCGGTGAACCGTGGAGGCGATGCCATGAGAACAATCCTCAGCTCAACTTCCGGCGCGTTCCGAGCCGGACTTCTCGCGATCCTCGTGAGTCTTTCTGGCGTTGCCGAGAACTGGCCTGGTTTCCGCGGGCCTGGGGGTCAGGGGGTTTCCGCGGAGGAGAATCTCCCGTTGACGTGGAGTCTCACCACGAACCTGGCCTGGCGGATTCAGGTGCCGGGGACGGGCTGGTCGTCGCCCATTGTCTGGGACGATCGCGTTTTCGTGAGCGCGGCCTCGCCGGACGGGACCTCGTGCCATCTGGTGTGCGTGAAGGCCGACACTGGGGACATTGTCTGGAACAGGCAGGTCTTCAGCCAGGATCCGCCGCGCAAGTTGGCCGAGAATTCCCATGCCACGCCCACGCCGGTGACTGATGGGACGTTGGTTTACGCGGCGTTCAACGGGGGGCGTATCGTGGCCGTGGATTGGAAAGGCAACGTCCTGTGGAGCTGGCGCGACCCCCAGTTTGTCAGCAAGCATGGGCTGTCGGCATCGCCGGTTCTCTATGATGACCTGCTGATCATGCCCTTCGACGGCAACGGGCCAACCGACGTCAACAACATCGGCTATCTCACCGCCTGGGACGGGGCGTTCATCGCGGCGTTGGACAAGCGCACGGGGCAGGAGAAGTGGCGAGGCAAACGGGGTCTGTCGCGACAGGCCCACGTGACGCCGATGCTCAGCGAGGTCAACGGCAAGGCGCAATTGATCAGCGGCGCCGGCGATGTCGTGCAGGGCTTTGATCCTCAATCCGGAAAGCTGCTCTGGAGTGTGCAAAGTCGCGGAGAAGGCGTGGTGCCTGCGATTGTCTGCGGGCAGGGCCTCGTGTTCACATCGTCGGGCTATGGGACACCCACTCTGCGCGCGATTCGTCCCGACGGCCGGGGTGAGGTCACGGCGACCCACATTGCCTGGGAGTCGCGCGTCAACGTGCCCCTCATGCCCTCGTGCGTGTACGCGGGCCGGCTCTTGTTTTGCCTCAAGGAATCCGGCGTCGCCTCCTGCCTTGAAGCCGAAACCGGCCAGGTGGTCTGGGTGGAGCGGTTGGGCGGCGCTTATGGAGCATCACCGGTCCTGGCGGAAGGCCAGCTCTATTGCCTGGCCGAGGACGGCTCGACCGTTGTGATCGGGGCCGATCGAACGTTCAGAATCCTGGCCCGGAATCCGCTGGAAGGCTTGTGCAAGGCATCCCCCGCCATCGCCAGGGGCCGAATCTTCATCCGTTCCGAGAACTCGCTGTTCTGCATTCGAAACGCCCAGGGCAAATGAAGCTCATTCGACTGATCCTGGCGACGACCCCGGCCCTGCTTCTGGCGACCGTGACACCTCCGGTGCGTTCGGCCAGTCCCGAGTTTTACGTGGTGCCGCACGGCGCCGATACCTGGTCCGGCACCCGGCCCGAACCGAACCCGGACAAGACCGACGCCCCGTTCGCGACACTCGCCCGCGGGCGCGCTGGCCACGGGAGAAGTGGTTCACCGTGGCCGGGGCGGCGAATGCCAAGGAAGCCGGCTGGGCTGGCAGTCTGAGTGGGGTAAGAGACGACGAACTGGCACGGCGCTCCTTCCGGTTCCGACCGGGCGACCTGCGCCCGGACTGGGCCAACCAGGAAGACGCCGAGGTGGTGGCGCTGCAGTTCTGGATGGCCTCGCGGCCGCTGACGTGGTCGTTCGGCTACTACGTGGACAACGTTGCGGCGGGGTTGTCCGTGCCGGGCTGCTGGTACCTGAACCGCAAGACAGGGATTCTCCAATACCGCGCACTGCCCGGCGAGGATCTCACCCAAGCCGAGGTCATCGCTCCTGAGACGCTGCAACTGGTGCGGGTGGAGGTTCATCGCATTCCGACTTCTTCGGCGGGACGGGTAGAGCCTAGCCCGGATATTTCATAAGGCTTTGCGGGGTCTCATATCCGGGCTCTGGCAAGACCGCGCCCGCACATGGAAAAATGAAGTTCGGAGCGTTTCGAAATCTCGCGGGTCCAGCGACACTCTGTTGCCCGGTTGCCTCCCTCCACTCGGGCGCGGTTTTGCTTTTCTAACCCGCATAGCAATCATCCTGCGAGGTCCGACCGCCCTGGGCACCGACGGGGTGTGAAAGATGCGGGCTAGGATGAGACCGCGATACTCGGGCGAGGAAGCGAGGTCGAGGTGGTACGTGTGGAACTTGGCGTCGGCGCTGACGACAGGCTGTGCCGCCGCATCGAGTAGAAAGAACCGCAGGGCGTAGGATCGCCACGTTGTGCACGTCGAGGAGGGTTTTCATTCTTGGGCTCATGGCGCCGCGTATTCCACCGTGTCGGCATGGGTGCCGACGACTCAGATCGGCGTTTCGTGTAACACTGCGGCAGTCGCTTCCACTGGATGATCGATGTCGGCGCAGCGGGTTGGTTCTCAGAGTTGTCGCGTGAGCTCAACGATTTCCTCGAACTTCTCGTCCATCAGCAGACATCCGTAATCCGACAAGACCCCCTTCCCGATGTTGCGCCAACCGGCCCAAACCGCCTTCTCAGAGGCGGCCAGTGCCAGTTGCCGGTTCACCAGCGCAGCCTCCGCATCGACAAACCGTTGTCGGGTCACCGCATCCCACCGAGGCATCCGCGACGCCAAGCGGGCCAGCCGCCCGATGATCGTCTCCGCCAGCTTCTCTCCGTCGGCCCGCGTCGCCTCGCGCGGGTCTCGACCGCCCACCCCCTGATGCGGCGGTTGGCCCAGTCGCGACAAGTCCACGCTCTCCGGGTCCAGGTAGAGCATCAGCGCCGTCTCACCCCAGGCCGCATGATCGCCCAAGTAGCCCGCGTCCAGCGCAAGGAAGTACTCGGGTGTTCCCAACACCGGCACCCCCAGCGACCGCGTCAGGCACACCGCGACGTCGCGAATCACCATCTGCTGGGCGGCGCCATAGTGACCAGTGAGGATGATCACCGCCCGAAAGCCCTGTCGCACCGCCTCGCGACCGAGCTTCTCGACCCAGGCGCGGACGAGTACCGAATGCACATCGTTCTCCGGTTCCATCACGAAGGTATGGGGCTGATCGAGTCCGCCCACCCCGCCAAACAATGCCGGGGCGACCAGTCCCCCACCTCGCCGCGCGGCGCGCACACACAAGTGATGCGCCTTGACCGCGTCCAGGCCGACGATGTTGTGCAGGCCGTGCCATTCCACCGTCCCCAGCGGTTGGTAGAGCACTGGACAGGCCCCCATGGCTTGCTCGATCTCACGGGGACGCAGACGCTCGAGGCGCACTTCACGCCCGTCGGGCGGGTCCTTGGTTCGGTCGGACGGCACTTCCGCGCCCAGGGAGGCCGCGGTGCCCCAGGCACCAGCAACCCAGGCACTGCTCCCTGCCTGCGCGAGAAACGCCCTTCGCGGTATTCCGGGCCTCACGGTGCGAGTGATCGTTGCCATAGCGTGATTTTCAACAAGTTGCGGTCCGAACTGCCGCAGGTCCGCTGCGCGAGGAACGCGTTGTTGCTGGCTCATTCCTTCATCCGTTCCAGAGTCTCCTTGATTCTCCGGCCGCACGATTTCGGGAGGCAGCCTATGCTGTTGGCTTTTTGTCCCCGGGTTTGGATTTCGAGGCTGTCCCAAAACCAACCCGAGTGGTAGTGATACCCTGCAATCTTCTCCCACGGGATGTCTTCATCCGTATGGCTGAGCCAAAAGAACCCCCAAGTCTTGATCAGGATCTTCTCGGGTGAAAGGTGGATCTCTTGAGGGATCAGGCGCCCTCGGAGCAGGATGGTCGGCAGGAAGGACGCCTTGGCGCTATAAGGCTCGATCACGGCAATCTTCTCCTCACGCGCAAAATCGTGACCGCAGTATCGGCATTTTCTGGCCGCCGCTTTGGAGACCTCAGCGCATTCGGGACACAGCTTGCCGATGATCCGCCGTCCGCAGGCGTGACACACCTCGGCTTCATCCGGCATTTCGCTGCAACATTCAGGACAGGTCTTCATAGAGGAAACCAGACTCTCTTAGCACCGGTAAGACGCTGGCCGCAAGCCGTCATTCGCCCCAACGTGCAAGGGGCCATCGCCGTGTCACCGACGGCACAGCGACAGTGCCATGCAGGGGCGTCGGGCTGGCCCGAACTCACGGTGGCGGACAATCGCCTCGGCTTGACGCCTGCGCCCCGGCTGGCAACCCTCACCGGGTGCTTCACGGATGCTCATGAACTCGCGATCAGACCGCTGCTACCGCTTGGGAATTGTCGTCTTGGCCATCCTGCCGCTTTCGGCGCTCAGTGGCGTGGTCGGGGCAACAACCTCGACGCTCACCCTCGTTCGGGACGGCCAACCGGCCGCCACCATCGTCGTTGCCCAGTCGGCCGGGCACATCCCTTGGTTTGCCGCGGGCGAGTTGCAGTATCACGTCCGGAAGATCACCGGCGCCACGCTGCCCATCGTGGCGAACGACGCGGAGGTGCGCGGTACACGCATCCTCGTCGGTGCGAGCAGGCAAACGGAATCGCTGGGCTTCCGGAATGGCGACTTTAAGCCGCAGGAGTACCTGATTGGTTTCCGCCCGGACACGCTCTTGCTTATGGGCCGCGACCGCGAGAACGACTCTTTTCCGGTACACGTCACCGGCCAGTTGTCGAGGGTCGACGGTAAGTTCGGGAAGGCGCTCGAATTCACCGGCACGCAAGCGGTGTCCGTGTCGGCGCACGGGTTCTCGGACGAGGCCGGGACGTTGGAGGCCTGGGTGTGGCTCGGCGACCAACGGCCCGATGCAGGCACCGTCTTTCGCCTGGATGGCAATCCCTGGACTTATCACATCGTGGACCTTCAGGGTGGCGCCTTGCGTTATGTGGTCTATGACGGCAAGTCCGGTCGCAGCGTCGCCTCGACCGAACTGGCCAATGGCTGGCACCACCTCTGCGCCTCGCACGATGCTCGCGCGGGGAAGATCGAGCTCTTCGTGGATGGCGCCAGTTGCGGCACGGCGGCCTACGCGGCAACCTCGTGCAGCAACGCGCCGACGCTGTTGATCGGCGCTTTGCTCGCTGACGGAAAGCCGGCCAACGCCTTCCGTGGGCGCGTGGACGAAGTCCGGCTCGAGCGCGCCGCGCATTCGCCCTCTGCCGATTGGGCCACGCAGTCCCGCGCCAGCGACGCGAGCACGTTGGTCCGGTTGTCCTTCGACGAATCGGCCGGACCGCCACGCGAACTCAGTGGTCGTCCGCGCGCCACCATGCCGCCGTCGCTCGACGATGCCCTATCGCCGCAGGCGACCTGCTACGCGGTCTATGATTTCCTGGAGCGGTACTGCGACGTGCGCTGGTACGCGCCGACCGAGCTGGGGATGGTCTATCCCGCACGCCCGACGCTCGAAGTGGGGGGCACGGACATTCGCCGCACGCCGGCCTTCGAGTTCCGCCACCATGCGCCCAGCGGCGTGGGCAAAGCCTACGTCGGCCTCTCGGCCCCACCGACCGACGAGGAACAACGCCTCTTCGTGGCCCGGCGGCGACTCGGTGGAAAGAACTTCATGACCAACCACTCCTTCTATGATTTCTACGACCGGTTCTGGGAACAGAATCCACAGCGATCGGAGCTGTTCGAGGGACGACGCGAGGAGTATTGGGCCAAAGGCTACAATGGCCGGCCGCCGCAACTCTGCTACACCAGCCCGCAACTCATCGCGCAAGTGGTGAAGGACGCCCGCGCCAAGCTCGACGGCGGCGCCGACTACGTGCAACTGGTCCCCATGGACAACAACCAGCAATGCCAGTGCGCCACCTGCCAGGCCCTGCTCGACACGGAGAATCACAGCCGGCAGTTCTCCACCGGCAAGGCCAGCGGTCTGTTCTGGACCTTCGCCAACGCCGTCGCGCGCGACGTGCGCCAGTCGCATCCGGACAAGTTCGTCGGCACCATCGCCTACTACGACTATGCCTTTCCGCCGCGCTTCGACCTCGAGCCGAACATCCTCGTGGGGCCCTGCCTGCACACGCGCAACTGGTGGTCGCCCGCGATGGAGCGGAACGACCTGGCGTTCTACCAGGGCTGGGTCCGCAAGGCCCCGGGCCGGCTTCACTGCGTCTGGCTTTACCAGTGTTTCCCCGACGAGATCGCCGAGGGCAACCGCTTCAAACCCTTCCCTGGTTTCCACGCCCACACCCTCGCGCGCCAGTTCCAGATGTTTGGCCGGGACAAGG
>DAOOQY010000223.1:0-6769 GCA_035389025.1 Verrucomicrobiota bacterium | reverse complement strand
CCCGGCGACATCGACTGGAAGACCATCTTCGCAGGAACGCAATTGGGGGAGGATTTCACCCGGTCCTTTGAACCGGTGAACGCGCGCGAGGTGCGGCTGAACATCCTCGAAGCCAACGAAGGTCCGACCATCTGGGAAATCCGGCTCGACTAGACTTGACGGTGCGGCGCGTCGGCTCTCATGCTGGCGCACGGTGCGTTGGTTTGTTCTCATGAGATGCGTGGTGTTGGCGCTGCTGGTGGCCGGATGCGGCGGCGCCGGCCTTCTCCGTGGCGGGGCGCTGGCGGAGGACGCGGCGTGGGGGCCGTTTTATCATCGTTTTCGGCTCACGCTCGAACCGGGCGAGCGCACGGAAGCGCTGGGGCCTTTCTATGACCGCCAGGAGGTTTGGGAGGAATGGCCCGAAGAACTCGGTGTCCTCGATCTTCCCGACGAACCGACACCCGTCCAGGAAGCCGCCACGACCCTGGCGTTGCCGCCGCTCTTTTCGAGTCTGCGGCGTCCCGGCGTCGCGGCGTTGTCCTGGGACTTTCTCTACCCGATCATGACCTATGATCGGTACGGGGCGGAATCGCGGCTGCAAGTGGCGCAGTTGCTGAGCTTCGGGGCTGGCCGGTCGCAGGATGGGACGGAATCACGGGGATTCAGCCTGTTCCCTCTGATTTTTTTTCGGCGTTCCGATGATCCGTCTCGGGACTACAGCGCCGTGTTTCCATTCTACGGCCATACACAACAGCGTTTGTTTCGGGACGAGTGGCGGGTGGTGCTTTGGCCGCTGTACGCCCAAAGCCGCAAGAAGGACGTGGTGACCGACAATTACCTGGTGCCCCTGTTTCATCGGCGACACGGTGACGGGCTGCGGGGCTGGCAGTTCTGGCCTTTGATCGGGCAGGAGCGCAAGGAGACCACGTGGCGCACGAACAGCCTGGGCGGTGTCGAGACGCTCTGGGGGCACGAGGCACTGTTCGTGCTGTGGCCGATGTTCTTCCACAATACCGTCGACATCGGCTCGACGAACGCGATGCGCCAGCGGGTCCTGCTGCCCTTCTACAGCCTGCAGGTGTCGCCCGCCAAGGAGACGCGCACCTATCTGTGGCCGTTGGGTCCGACATTTGTCGACGCCCATGCCGAGGGCTATCGGCAAGTCGGGTTCCCCTGGCCGTTGATCGTGTTCGCGCGCGGCGAAGGCAAGACGACCGATCGGGTCTTTCCACTCTATTCCCACAGCCGGTATCGGGAAGGGGAGACCACCTGGTACCTCTGGCCGATTCTCTGGGACCGACACACGCGCACGCAGGCGCTCGAGCGCGATCTGACACGCGTCGGTTTCTTCCTTTACACGGACATTGCCGAGCGGCAGAGGCCGACAGGAAGGACCAGGCGGCGGACGGATATGTGGCCGCTGTTTGCGTCCCGGCGCGATTTCGAGGGCAACGAACGATTCCAGGTCTTCGCGCCGATCGAGGCGGTCCTGTCCTCGAACCCGAGCGTCACGCGGAACTGGTCGCCACTCTGGTCGTTGTGGCGCTCGGAGAAGAACGCGCGGACCGGTGCGCGCAGCCGTTCCTTGCTTTGGAACCTTTACCGTTCGGAAGCGGCTCCGGGCGTTAAAAAGTGCTCGATCCTGTTTGGCATGATTCGGTATGAAGCCGGGCCTGCGGGCGCCCGGTGGCGCTGGCTGGGCCTCTTTGGCGGCAAGCCGGCGCGGGGGGCGACGAGAGAACATGTTCCAGAACTTCGGTGAAATGTTGATGCTGCTGTGGCGCACGGCGTGGGCTCTGCCCATGACGTGGCGCCAGCGGCGCAAGGTTTTCGACCAGTTGTTCGAGATTGGGAATGCGAGCCTGCTGATGGCCTGCCTGCTCTCGTTCTTCATCGGGGGGGTGCTCGCTCTCCAGACCGGTCCGGTGCTGGCCGGGCGCGGCCTGACCAACTTCATTGGCCAGATCGTCGGGCTTTCGATGTGCCGCGAGTTGGCTCCCGCCATGATGGCCATGCTGATCGCCGGACGCATCGGGTCGTCAATGGCGGCGGAGTTGGGGTCGATGACCGTGTACCAGGAGATCGACGCATTGCGCACGATGAACATCAGTCCGATCCAATACCTGGTGTTGCCGCGGCTGGTGGCGATCAGCCTGGCGTTGCCGGTGTTGGTTGTGTTCTCGATCCTGGTCGGGTGGCTGGGGGGGGCCGTGGTGTCGGTGTCCAATTATCAGATTGCGATTTCCTACGAGGGCTATTTCAACAGCCTCCGGGACGGGATTGACCTGGTCGACGTTGTGAACGGCCTGTTCAAAAGCGGGGTTTTTGCGGTCGTGATCGGCCTGGTCTCGTGCCATCAGGGCCTGCACACCCTCGGCGGCCCGCGGGGGATCGGGCGCTCCGTGACCAAGGCCGTTGCCAATTCGATCATCCTGATCCTGATCCTGGATTACTTTCTGACGCGACTGCTGATGCACCTGGACTGATGAACGCCACGGCACAACAGGGGGTGAGCCTCCAGGCACGCGACGTGTGCAAGAGCTACGACGGCCAGCTCGTGCTCAAAGGCATCGACTTCCAGGTCGAGCGCGGCGAGGTGTTTGTCCTGATGGGGCCGAGCGGCAGCGGCAAGACCGTGCTGCTCAAGCACCTGATCGGGCTCGAAGTGCCGGACCGGGGCGAGATTCTGATTGAAGGGCAACCGATTCATTCGCCCGGGGTGGTGGATCGGTATCGACTGGCCATGGTGTTCCAGTCGGGCGCATTGCTCAATTCCCTCTCAGTGGCCGACAACGTCGGCCTTTACCTGAGCGAGCACCGACTGCATCCGCCCGAGACCATCGCGCGGATTGTCACCGAGAAACTGGCCCTGGTCGGGCTCAAGGGGATCGAGAACAAGCTGCCGAGCGATCTGTCGGGCGGCATGAAGAAGCGGGTCTCGATCGCGCGGGCCCTTGTGATCGAGCCCCAACTCATTCTTTACGACGAGCCGACCAGCGAACTGGATCCGCTCATCGCCGTGACGATCGGCGCCGAAATCCTGCGGCTCAACCAGCGCATTCACGTCACCTCCATCGTGGTGACGCATGACCGCGACCTGGCGTTCGGGATTGCGGACCGGATCGCGCTCATGAACGAGGGCGAACTGATCGCCCTCGGGCCGCCGGACCAGATCAAGGCGAATTCCCATCCGCTGGTGCAGCGCTTTCTGCAGGCGGATTTCCGTTTCAATCCCGAACCAAGCACCCCATGAAGAACACACTCGAAACGCGCGTGGGCTTTCTTTTCGCGCTCGCCATGGTGGCGGGCATGATTCTCCTCGAGATGGTGGGCGGCCTCGATTTCCTCCGGGGCGGCCTGCGTTTGAACGCCCGCTTCAAGAACATCCAGGAACTCAAGAAGGGCGATCCGGTCAAGATGGCCGGCAAGCCGGTCGGCCGGGTCGAGGACATTCGGTTCGCCGATTCGATGGTGTTGGTGCAGATGAAGATTCTGGAGCCCAAGGCGACGGTGCGCACCGACACCCGCGCCGCCATCAGATTCTCCGGTCTGATGGGCCAGAACTACGTGTCGCTGGATTTTGGCACCGACAATGGCGAGATCATCACCCTGCCAGACCAGGAGATCGCCACTGATGAGCAGGCCGACATCAGTGCCCTGATGTCCAAGCTCGATGGCGTGGCTGGCGACATCAAGAAGATCACGGCGAATTTCACCGACCTGAAGCTCGACGAACTGGTGATGCCGTTCCGGGATTTCATCACTGAAGAGGGTCCCCGAGTCACCGGGATTCTCACCAATATCCAGGCGGTGGCCGCCCGCATCAACTCGGGCCAGGGCACGATCGGGCGTCTGATCAACGAGGACGCCCTCTACGAGACGGCCCTGAGCACGGTGACCAATCTCAACTCGACATCCGATGATGCGCGGGACCTGGTTGCGGAAGCCAAGACCATTGTCGCCGACGTCCGCGCCGGCAAGGGGACGGTGGGCCGATTGATCAGCGAGGAACGGCTCTATCAGGAGGTGACGGAGGCGGCGACTCACCTGAAGGAAGTCCTTCAGAAGGTCAACCACGGGCAGGGATCAGTGGGCAAACTGGTCAACGACGAGGCGTTGATCGACAACGCCAAGCTGACACTGCAGAAGCTGGACAAGGCCACCGAATCCCTCGAAGACCAGGGGCCGCTCAGCGTGATCGGCATCCTGATCAACCCGCTTTTCTAGAACTGCCTGAGGAAACGCAGGTCGTTCTCGTAGAACAGCCGGATGTCGTCGATCCCGTAGCGGATCATGGCGATGCGCTCGATGCCGAAGCCGAACGCCCAACCGGTCCAAATCTCGGGATCATATCCCACGTTTTCGAACACCTGGGGATGGACCATGCCGCATCCGGCGATCTCGAGCCATTCCTTGCCCATTTTCCGCGTCAGCGGGCTCGAAAAGTCGATTTCGAAACTCGGCTCCGTATAGCTGAAGTAGTGCGGGCGGAAGCGAATGCGCGTTTCCGGACCCATCAGTTCCCGAAACACGAACTCGACCGTTCCCTTCAAATCGGAGACGGCCACCCCCCGATCCACGTACAATCCCTCGACCTGGTGAAAGGTCGGATTGTGGGTCGCATCCGCATTGTCGCGTCGATACACCCGCCCCGGCACGATGATGCGCACCGGCGGCGGTTGCTTGGCCATCACGCGGATTTGGACCGAGGAAGTATGCGTGCGCAGCAGCCACTTCGGCGCCGGTCGCGTCGCATCCGCACCCTCAACCCCCGCCGCGCGTGTGGCGGAGATGTAGAACGTATCTTGCGTGTCTCGTGCCGGGTGGTCTGCCGGCGTATTCAAGGCGTCGAAGCAGTGGTATTCGTCTTCGACCTCCGGCCCGTCAGCCACTGCAAAACCGAGCTTGCGAAAGCTCCGAACGATATCCTCAGTGACCTGGGTGAGCGGGTGCAATCGACCCAGCGGACGGCGGCGTCCGGGCAGCGTGAAATCGGTCGGCTCGGTCGGCAAGGCGGCCGCCAATTCCAGTTCCTGTCTGCGGGCTGCGAGCGTCGCCTCGAGCATGCCTTTGGCGGTGTTGATCCGCTTGCCGGCCTCCGGGCGCTCCTCTTTCGGCAGCGATCCCAGTTGCTTCATCAGCGCGGTGAAGCGCCCGTTCGCGCCGAGGTAGGTCGTGCGCGTCTGATCCAGCATGGCCAGGTCCCGCGCCGCGCTCAACTCCGACAGCGCCGTCTCGAGGATCGGCTCGATTTGGTCGACAAAGCCTGGCATGCGTTGGGGTGGTTGCGCGACGACCCGCTTGAAAGAAGGGACCAGCAAACGCCAGCCCTTGGACACACGAGTTCGCGAACGAACCTATGGCTCAGGGACGAGTCGCCGATCCTCGATCAGCCGTTGGTCTTGGCTTGCAGGCCGGTCTTGGCCGCTTTGATCAACTCGGCGAACGTCGGGGCATCCGTTGCCGCCAACTCGGCGAGCATCTTGCGGTCCAACTCGACCTTCGCGGCTTTTAGCCCTTCCATGAACCGGCTGTAGGTCAGACCGGCGGCGCGGGCGGCGGCGTTGATCCGAATTTGCCACAGCGCCCGGAAGGTCCGCTTCTTGGTCTTGCGGTCACGATACGAATACTGCCGGCCGTGATCGACGGCGTCGGAAGCATAGCGATAGAGCTTGGAACGCCGGGCACGGAAGCCTTTGGCGGCTTGCAGCATGCGTTTGCGGCGTTTACGAGAGGCAGGGGCGTTGGTAACGCGCATGAGAACTTAAGTTAACGGTTTCAAACCAGGAAGGAGAATCCGCAGGATCGCCGGCCACTTCCTAGTGGCTGTAGGGCATGCTCTCCTTGATCCTTGCCACGTCGACGGCCTCAACCACCGCCGAGTGACGCAGATGCCGACGGCGCTTCGAGTTCTTCGAAGCAAGCAAATGGCGGCGTCCCGCATGGGGTCGCAGCACTTTTCCGGTGGCGGTGATCTTGAACCGCTTGGCCACTGCCTTCCGGGTCCTTACACCTTTGGGGCGTCGCATAAATCGTATTCCTGACGAAAAAGAGCCTGCAAAATAGGCAGCCCCAAAACGCAGTGCAAGCTTGAAATGCCAAAAAATGCAGGGGCCGAACACGGTCGACGTGCAACTCCCAACCGCCCGGTTCCTTGAAGAGAAACCAGACTCCCATCAATCCTTGTTTCGTAGCCGTCCCGCATCGCGGGATGAGTCCGCACCATCTCGTTCCGGCAAAGACTGCCGAGGGGATGTCTGTTCTTTACATTCGGCGCGTGTGCAATCGCCTCTCGAGCCGCGCGTACAGTTCGGCTGCGTCCGCTGCGTGGACGACCTCGCCGGCGGGAGTGACGATCCCATAGCCGGGGCCGTAAGCCGGCCCGTTCGCGACGCACACGTCTGTGTTGCAGGCGCGCAATTGGTCCAGACAGCGTTGGATCACGCCATCACGCCCCCCGTCCACCTCGAATTTCCATCCTGCCAGGAAGGCTTCTGGAAACCAGGTCCGCAGTTGGGCGATCAGCTTCGGCGTCGGAACAAGCTCCGCGAGCAGAACGCCTGAGCGGGTCGGGTGCTTGGCAGTTTCGAGAACGCGCAACTCGCCCGGTGTCGGTTGTTCGAAGACGCGTCCGAACCTGAAGTCGCTCACTGCCGCGGCGTGGAACACGGCGCCGACGGACTTTCCGGCCCGGTGTTGCAGGCGCTGATGGAGGTCGGCGACCGTCGTGAACCGCTCGATGTGGTTGGCCCGGCAGGGGCCCGCCCAGGAGGCGAGCGCGCCGAGA
>DAOOQY010000222.1:0-6791 GCA_035389025.1 Verrucomicrobiota bacterium | reverse complement strand
GCCAACAAGAGCCTACGCTTACGATCGCCCGATCGAGGACTTCGTGTCCGCACAGGGCACCGTCATTCCGGGCGAGACGATTAGCTGGACCGATCCCTTCGTTACGGACGGAGCGAGCGTTGCTTTTTGGGACTACGCTGGCGTCGCGAATGCCAATTTGATGGCCGCGGGAGGCGAGGATTTGGGTACGACGATGAGTGGCCAGATCAAGGAAAAGCCACTGCCTGACGGCCGAGCGGAGGTCCACGTGCTACTGCATACGCGCAATGCGCTCGCTCTGGCAGGTCTGTGGGACTTCGATCCTCTCACTTGGCCGGGTGTTCTGGTGTTTGGCCACACGTGGCAAGAAGTCGCTCACCAGAACGCACCCGCCGCTCTCGGCGACTGCACTTTGGACCTCCGATTCATCAACACGGCGCCGGGCGCGCCGCTCCCTGACATGTTTGAGCTATTCGTATTCCTTGACCCCAATTCTGGCCGGGAGGTTTTGTTTGTCGGCTTCGAGGCCAGGGCGGTCGAGACGCTAACGGACGGATCAAGACTATTCCTGCAGGCAACGCAGATCGGCCCTCTGGCGGCCTCGCCTCAGAAACCGCCGCTATTCGACTCGTATGCGCTCGAGCAGATCTTGCTGAAGCACGTCGGCAAGAAGGAGGGCACTCCAGACCAGCATTGATCTCCTCAAGGGCATCAAGGCCGCGTCAAGCGGCCTTGGCGTGTGCCACTCCGCCACCAGCGGGGGTGCCGAGGGCGTCGCGGTGAGCGGGAACTACGCCTACGCGGCAAATGGGCCTTGGGGCATGATGATCCTCGGGCCCCGCACGCCGCGAATCACCTCCATTAGGGAGTCCTATGCGCCGCCGAATCCAGCAATCCGTTGTGTGCGTCTGGGGTAGGGCCGAGGATGGTCACTGGCGGATGGTTGAGCGCAGCCCAATGCCTGGGGGCGTTCGCTTGCTGTGCCTCAGTGAACGAGTTCTTCGTCACGCTGGATGAAACCGCGGCTGCCGGGCTCCGAGTGGTTGATTTGAAGAACAAGCCAACTGTGCTGCACATCCCTCGGCCACCTGAGATGGACCGCGTGCCGGCTATCGCCCTGAGCCCGGACCGCAAATTCCTCATCGTGGAAACCATCGAGCCGCCGGAACTCAACTCATCGGTCTTGGAGGTGTGGGACTGGGCTGCTCAACGCCGGGTGCAGCAACTCGAGCCGCGCCTCACGCCGGCGCACCCGGGACCTTCCCAGCATCGTCCTGCGTCCGCGCGCCACAGGCCGAAGCCGGGACTCAGAACCGCGGGTAATGGATCGATTCCTGTAACCTTCTCAAACGTTTGCTTTAGCACCCAGTAGAGACCGGTGCCTTGAACATGCGAAGCCCGGCGGCAGCACGAGGGCGCTGTTGCTGAGCCGATGAACGCGAACGACAACCCTGGCGCCGTCCCCAGCAACAGATCGCCAACCGTCACGGACCTATGAGAACCAGATTCCCACTCTTCGCCCTGGCCAGCTTCATCCTGCAGGCAACTCAGGCCCAAGTCAGTCCGCCCGCCACGGCCCTGGACCTCATGGTGGTCTACACCCCGCAGGCGCTGAACGATGCCGGCGGAGCGACTCGCCTCCACGCGCAGATCGATGAGATTCTGACCGAAGCCAACCGCTGCTTCAGCAACAGCCAGGTCAACGCCCGCTTCCAGCTTGTCCATCGCGGCGTCGTGCCCTACACCGAGAGCGGCAATTGGGACACCGACCGCACCCGGTTGCGAACCGCCGGTGACGCTACTTGGATGATGTCCAGCGTCTTCGCAACCTCTACAAAGCGGACTTGGTCATGCTGCTTGGCTGGGGGACCATCGCTTGCAGTCTTCTCTATAACGGAGGGCCGGATAACGGCTTCTGCATCGTAGGACGGCAGCAGGCGCTGACGATGCGCTGGCTCCCCACGCACGAGTTGGCTCATAATTTCGGTCCCGTGGACCACGTCATGCCGACGTCAGCCTCTGAGCGTCTCGCGAACCGCTTCGTGGCCGAAGGCATTCTCTATCACACCATCGTCGCCTATGAGCCGGGGATTCCCATTCCCTATTTGTCCGCTACCAATGTGCTGTATCACGGAAGTCGAACCGGAACGACCGCCGCCGACAACGATGTCAAGACGATGAACCAGAACACTCCCAGTATCGCCCGGTTCCGGGTCGCCACCAATCGCTTCGAGCTTGCCGCCGCGCGCTACGTCGCGATCGAGAACCAGGGGACCGTGACGGTCGAAGTGCTGCGCATCGGCGATACCAACACCGCTGCGAGTGTGGACGTCCACGTCGCACCCGGCACCGCCCAGGCTGGGGTGGACTTCATCGGCCAAACCAACCGGCTGACCTTCGCGCCTGGGGTGACCAGCCTGGCTTGCCCGGTCACGGTCTTCGACGACACGCTGTGCCGGGGCCAGCGGACGGTCCTGCTGAGCCTCCAGCCGCCCCCCGATGATTCGAGCTACACCGCGGTCCGCGGCAACGCCCTAGGACTGCGCGATACCGCGGAGCTGGTCATTCAGGACGACGATGCGGGCTTCGTCCTGGACGCCACACGTTGTGTCGTGCCGGAAACCGCCGGTGCCGTGACGGTGAAGGTCCGCCGCATAGGCGACCTCAGCCAGCCCACTTCGGTGGGTTTTGAAACCCGCGATGGCACCGCCCTGGCCGGGGTGCACTACGTGGCCACCCAGGGCCGCGCGTCCTTCGCCGCGGGCGAGGCCGAGCAGCCCATCGCCATCCCCATCTTGAACGACCCCGTTCTGGGCCACGACCGGACGTTTTCGGTGGCGTTAGTCGATGCAGGGGCCGGCACAGGTCTTGGACAACCTGACTCGACGGAAATCGCCATCCTGGATAGCCAACGCCCTGGCAGCGTGGAGGCGGCGTTTGATCCGGCGGGCGGGCCGAATCGGGCCGTCGTGGCCCTCACGGTGCGTCCGGATGGCCGGCTGCTCTGTGGCGGGCTGTTCACGCAGTTCAACGGCCTGGAGTATGCCGGCCTGGTCCAACTCAATCCGGACGGGTCAGTCGACCTGGGTTTTCATCCGGTGCGCATCGCGGTCGGACCAGACCAGGAGAACGGTGAGGTTTACGGGGGCGTCTGGGCCATTGCCGAGCAACCGGACGGCCGCATCCTGGTCGGGGGCGAGTTCCCCACCGTGAATGGCGCTTTTCGGCCCAACCTCGCCCGGTTCGACGCGGAGGGCGCGCTCGACCCGGATTTCCCGGCCGCAACCCCCAACGGGCGCATCCAGCGGATCGTCCTCCAGCCCGACGGAAAGATGCTTCTCGGCGGGTGCTTCACGACGATCGGTGGCCAATGGCACCCGATGGTGGCCCGGCTGAATCCGGACGGTTCGCTCGATGCTGGCTTTCGGTTCTCCGCGAGCGGCTTCGTGAATCTCATGGCCCTCGGGCTGCAACCGGATGGCAAGATTCTGGTGGGTTACGTCAACGCGTCGTTCGTCGGCGCATGTGCGCGTCTGAACGCCGATGGCACTCGAGATAACAGCTTCCGGCAGTCGACGCTCTCAGCTTGGTCGGGGCCAAACGCGCTGGCCGTCTTGCCCACCGGCCAAATCCTCATGGGAGGGGAATTCCGGACCGTCAATGGCAGGCCCCGCCCGGAGTTGGCCCGGCTCAATCCCGACGGCACCTTGGACGAGTCGTTCAAGACGCCCTTCGACGTGAATGGGTATGCCACCGCGCTGATGCCGCAACCGGATGGCCGCGTGCTCGTCGCGGGTATGCTGAGCTTCACGAACGCGCCAGGGCGCCACAATCTCGTCCGCTTGAACGCAGATGGCTCGCTGGACCAGAGCTTCGACGCGGGCGCCGGTCCGGACGACTATGTCTTCGCTCTCGCGGCCCATGCCCGCGGTTCGGTCTATCTTGGCGGTGCCTTCGCTGAGGTCAACGGCCAACCGGCGCCCCACCTCGCCCGTGTGCGTTGTGATGGTGTCAATCCGCGGCTCGAGACACCGGTCAAGACCGAGGGCGGAGTACAACTAAACCTTCGCGGTTTTCCCGGCTTGTACTCATTGGAAAGCTCACCCGATCTGCACACCTGGTTGCCGCTCACCACCGTCACGATTCTCACCGACAAGGCGGAGTGGGTCGATGTGCAGCCGGTCGACCAAACCACGCGGTTCTACCGGGCGGTAGTGAAGTAAGCGGCGGGTGACGCGCGGGCCGTGGTCAGGGATGCAGGACGCAGAACGTACGAGAAAAGATGAAGCAGCTAGTTCGTTTGACGTGCTTGATGGGATTCATCCAAGCTGGGAAGGATCTGAGCGAGCCGCCGCCCCCGAAGGCAGACTATCCGCGCGTCATCAACTTCAAACAGAAGCAAAATCCCACTCCTCGTGCAAGGCGAGGAAAGCTAGGGACCACTCCGAGAGGATCCGTCGTGCGGTGATCGCCGCACAGATCGGCGCAGTGGGAACGAATGGAAAAGAGCGTCAGGCGGTCCAGGCGCAGACCCAACGCATGTTGCGTGAAGATGGCTGACGCATGACTGTCAGCTTTGAAGCCGGGTGCGGGGCGTTGTTGGCGGCGGCAGTTCGATACCTACAGAAGGGATGCCGTGGCAACACCGTGGGTCTTGTGCCGATTGTGCCGCACAGACAATCCTCATCAATTCCGCGAAGCGGCCAAAACTCAATAGCCGCCAATATTTATAGGGCTCAAATGCATATCGGCTGTTTCGGCTTGCCGTGCGTTGCGGTGGTGTTTGCCGCTTTCTGGGGTCGGCAAATGTAGGCAAGAGGGTCGCGTGTTCCGGCCGCCGATAGCCACTTCCCCGGCCCGCGTGGTGCCCAGGTTCGAGCGGGTCCTGGGAGGTTCTGCAGAACAGCGTATTCGACTGGAGACGCGACGCGTCCTCAAGTAGCGGCGGCAACGGCTCCGCCTGGCTGGCAGATGGGATCGCCGGAGATGTGGGACGTGGAATTGGCGCTCGTGAGCGCGCACGGGGCGACCAGCGGGTACCAATCCCACGCCAGAAAGCGCCCGGCCACTTTGATCGAATGGCGGGATACGGGAAGCTGGGGCTCGCGGCGGTCGCGATGCCCCGTCCGCCTCTGGCCCTGGTCCTCTTGCGAATATTCCCACTCGCAAAACCAGACTGGACTGCTAAATTCCCTCCATGAGCGTCGCGCCCATTCAGGAACAGATACCCGAGCGGACATCATGAAAGTCGCCATTTTGCCAGAACCGACAAGCCACGGAGAGGTGGAGTATCGCGCCATTGGGGGCGGGCGGCAGGCCATTGCCAAGACGGCCGGTGCCGCCTTGGATGCCGTGGCCGCACAATTGCCGGCCGACGTGGCTGGCACCCTAGTCATCGTTCAAAACCACCGTCCCGACGCGTTCTTTACGGCCCGACAGCAGGAGCGTCTGGCTGAACTCATGGCGCGCTGGCGGGCCGCGCGCGACGCGGGTTCGTCGTTCCCGCCGGCCGAACAGGCCGAGTTGGATGCGTTGGTGGAGGCGGAGGTGCGGGCGTCTGGCGAGCGGGCAGCGACCCTCCTTGCCGACTTGGCGAAGTGAATCCGCGGTACGCGCGGGTTGCCGAGCGCGCGGCTCACCGCTGCGAATACTGCCGCGCTCCGGAAGCCATCTTCAACTTCCCCTTCGAAGTCGAGCACATCGTGCCGGCGGGACGGGGCGGCGCGGACCAGGCGTCGAACTGGGCGTTGAGTTGCCGTGCCTGCAACCTGCACAAGGGAGATCATCTCGAGGCCATTGACCCGGAAAGTGGCGCGGTCGTTCCGCTGTTTGATCCCCGCCGGCATCGTTGGGAAGAGCATTTCGGCCTCGAGGAAGACACCGCCGAGTTGGTGGGCCTGACACCGGTGGGAAGGGCCACTATCGTCCGTTTGCAGATGAACCGACCCACGCAGTTGGCTGCCCGGCGGCAATGGATGCGGCTGAGGCTCTTCCCGAGTTTCTGAGTTAGGCTCTTCGCCAGGCACCGTGGATACTTCGGTGGCAGCCGCAGCGCCGTCCGGGCCTGCGGTTTCAATTCCTCGTTGTCTTCGTTGGTAGCGTGAACTTCGCTCGGCCAGACGCGACTCCCTGTCGCCAGGCCTGCGACACCCGACCTGACTATGGTCGTTCGCTCCTGGAGTGAGCTTGGCAGGGAGGTCGGCTTGTGCGAGAGGTACGTCACATCCGCCACGAGCCGCTGACTCGCTTCGGTTTCAGCCAACGACCCGCGTGCAAGGGGAACTGGGGAAACAACCATCAAGTGATACGGTTATGAAGACACAATGTTCGAAAGACGTTCGACTGCTCTCAATTCTGTGCGGCGGCCTGGCTCTGTGGCCGATGGGGCCGCCGGTTGGGGCGCAGGATGCCCCGGTGCTGGAGATTGCGCTCTATCCGGGAATCCGCCTCACCGGTGAGGTGGGGACAACCTACGTCATCGAAAGCAAGGGCGAGGTCGACGGCGATTTCTGGCTGACGCGGGGGTGGATCGAGCTGAGCACGCCGACGGCGATCTGGATGGACCCTGTGCCGACCGAGTCGCCGCGGAAGGTGTACCGGGCGGTGAAATTGACCAAGCCGGTGGTGCAGCCGGCTGCGAACATGGTGTGGATTCCGCCGGGGACGTTCGTGATGGGGAGCCCTGAGGACGAGCGGGGGCGGCAGGGCTGGGAAGGTCCGCAGACGCGGGTGACGTTGACGAAGGGATTCTGGATGGGCAAATACGAGGTGACGGTGGGCGAGTACCTGGCGGTGATGGGGGGACTCCCGGA
>DAOOQY010000221.1:0-6797 GCA_035389025.1 Verrucomicrobiota bacterium | reverse complement strand
GGCTATGGACGGTGCGTTGGGGCAGGTTGCGGAAGAACTGTTCGAAGGCGTTGAGGCTCGAGGCGCTGAGGAAGATATTGCGGCAGATCTCGGTCTTGATGTTGAGCATGAGCTCATCGAACATCTTGAAGGCTTCCACTTTGTATTCGATGAGGGGGTCCCGCTGGCCATAGGCGCGCAATCCGATGCTGTTTCGCAGGCTGTCCATGTGATAGAGATGCTCCTGCCACAGTTTGTCGATGGCGCTGAGGATGGTGTATCGCTCGACCGAACGCAGATTGTCGGGGTTTTCGAAGCTGATCTTCAGTTCGTAGAGGTCGCGGACCGCCTTGCCGATGTGCCGGGCCACGGCGTATTGACCGGCGTTGAGCCCGTCGAACAGCGATCCGGGCACGGGGACCTCCTGGCCCGTGTCGGCGATCTTCAGGATGTCATCCTCGGGCAGTCCGATGGGGAAGCTCAGGTTGACCCAATCGGCCAAACCGCGCTTGTTCCATGTGTCCGGCTCGGTATCGGCGCTCGTGAACTGTTTGACCTTGTCGATGACCACCTCCTCCATGATGTCCATGAGGCGGTCGCGCGTGTCGGCGCCGTGGATGATCTCGTTGCGGAAGCCGTAGACGACTTCGCGCTGTTTGTTCATGACGTCGTCGTATTCGAGCGTGCGCTTGCGAATCTGGAAGTTGTGCTGTTCCACCCGCTTTTGCGCCTGCTCGATCGAGCGGTTCAGGAACGGGTGTTCGAGTTCCTGACCTTCCTCGAGACCGACACGTTCCATGACCTTGACGATCTTGTCGGAGCCGAAGAGCCGCATGAGATCGTCTTCGAGCGAGATGAAGAAGTGGGACGAACCGGGGTCGCCCTGTCGGGCGCAGCGTCCGCGGAGTTGGCGGTCGATTCGGCGGGCTTCGTGGCGCTCGGTGCCCATGACGTGCAAGCCGCCCAGATCGGCCACGCCGGGGCCCAGTTTGATGTCGGTGCCGCGTCCGGCCATGTTGGTGGCGATGGTGACCGAGCCGTGCTGGCCGGCGCGGCTGACGATTTCGGCCTCCTGCTGGTGGTACTTGGCGTTGAGGACCGAATGCACGATGCCGACCTTCTTGAGCATTCTCGACAGATGCTCGCTGACCTCGACCGAGATGGTGCCGACCAGGATGGGGCGGCCTTGGGCGTGGATGGACTGAATCTCGCCGACGGCGGCGTTGTACTTCTCGCGTTTGGTTTTGTAGACCGTGTCGTGGGCGTCTTTGCGGACGCACGGCTTGTTGGGCGGAATGACCAGCACGCCCAGTTTGTAGATGTCCCAGAACTCGGATGCCTCCGTCTCCGCCGTGCCGGTCATCCCAGCCAGCTTTTGGTACATGCGGAAGTAGTTCTGGATCGTAATGGTGGCGAGGGTCTGGTTTTCCTCCTCGACGCGAACGCCCTCCTTGGCCTCGACGGCCTGGTGCAGGCCGTCGCTCCAGCGGCGGCCCGTCATGAGGCGTCCCGTGTTTTCGTCGACGATGACGACCTTGTTGTCCTGGACCACGTATTGGACGTCGCGCTGGTAGAGGCCGTAGGCTTTCAGGAGTTGGGAGATGCAATGAATCCGTTGGGCCTTGGCCTCGAATTCCTTCTGCAGCTTAGCCTTCAGCTCGACGCGCTTCCGCACATCCGGCTCCGGCCCGGTGTCGACCTCGTGGAAAGCCGTGATGAGATCGGGCACGACGAAGGCGTCTGGATCCTGCGGGCTGAGGAAGGCCCGGCCTTTCTCGGTCAAATCGGCCTCGTGGCCTTTTTCGTCGATGGCGTAGAGGAGTTGCTCCTTTTCTCCGTAGAGCAGCACCTTCTTCTGATCGGCATGCAGTTCGAGTTCGGCCGCGTTCATCATCTGGGCGTTCTCGGGGTTCTCGAGTAGCGCATGCAGGTTGGGCGAGCGCGGGTTGCCCATCTTGACGCGGTAGAGCAGCAACCCGATTTGACGCTGAAGATCGTCGGGGTCGACGGGATTGGAGCCGTCTTCGGGGCGCAGTTTCTTGAGGAGTTCCTGGGTCTCGGTAAGGAAGCGGTTGCAGAGCCGTTCCTGAGCCCGGACGATCGACTCGACCTGCCCTCGGAACTGCATATACAACTCGATTCCCGCGCTGACCACGGCGGGCCCGCTGATGATGAGCGGCGTGCGCGCCTCATCGATCAGGATGGAGTCCACCTCGTCGACGATCGCGTAATGGTGCCCGCGTTGAACCTGTTCTTCCTTGGTGATGTAGATGCCGTTGTCGCGCAGGTAATCGAAGCCGAACTCGGCGTTGGTGCCGTAGGTGATGTCGCAGTTGTACTGCTCGCGCCGCAATGCGGGCGGCTGATCGTGCAGGATGCAGCCGACCGTCAGGCCCAGGAACCGGTACACCGCCCCCATCCATTCGCTGTCGCGCGCGGCGAGGTAGTCGTTGACGGTCACGAGATGCACGCCGCGCCCGGTGAGCGCGTTCAGATAGAGCGGCAGGGTGGCCACCAGCGTCTTGCCTTCACCCGTGGCCATCTCGGTGATCCGCCCCTTGTGCAGAGCCCAACCCCCAATCAACTGCACGTCGAAGGGAACCATGTCCCACTTGATGACATGGCCCCGCACGGTGATGTCTTTGCCCATCAGCCGGCGACAGGCGTTCTTGACCACCGCAAAGGCCTCCGGGAGAATCTCATCGAGCGCGGACTGGACCTCCTGTTTGTCCTCGATGGCGGCAAGGCGGGCCTTCCACGCGGCGGTCTTCTCGCGCAGGGCCTCGTCGGGCAGCGACTGCAGCGACTGCTCGATCTCGTTGATGCGCGGCACGACCGCGCGACTCAGACGCTTCACCTCGCGATCGTTCTTCGATCCGATGACTTTCTTGATGATGAACCCAAGCATGTGAACAAAACGGTCTGGGGAACCTACGGGAAGGGTGGGGGAGCGTCAAAAGGAATCAGGACGCACTGTGCGTCTGAAAACGGGGCGAGTTCTTGGCCCGAGTCAGTCAGGGCCGCCAATCAGGGCCTCGCGGAACTCGGCCCTCCGAAGGAGGCCAGCCCACCGAAGGATCGGCCGGGTCATGGTCGAGCATCGACATTCGACGGTTGAATGCGCCCGGGGAATGCGCCCGGGGAGCATGAACCAGAGACCTTCAGCATTCGATGCTCAACGCGCAACGTTCAACGCGCAACCAGCCGCGGACTCACCCGAACCGGCGCTTGAGCCTGTCGGCGTCGTAGGCGCGGCGCTGGGCGGAGGTCATGGTTGCGAAGTCGGGCGAACCGTCGGGGTGGACAGGCCAGGCGGGTGCGTTGGCCGCCTGGGCGGCTGGAGGTTTCGGAGCGGCTGCAGGCGCGATTGCCTGGGCGAGAGGATTGGCCGCGATGGGGACGTTGACGCGTGTCGGGCTGCCGCCGTAGCTCATGGCCTGATCCGTCAGGAGGAGGTCCTTCTCGAGAGTCCGTTTGGGCTGGATGCCCAGCTTGCCCAGAATGTTGTGATAGGCGCGGACGGCTTCGTCGGGCGCAATCCGCCCGTCGGTGATGAGGCGGAGCATCTCGATGAACGCGAGCTGGTGTTCGGCGTTGTTGATCTTGCGTCCGAACAGGGCGACGCGCGCGCCGTATTTTTGGGCGTCGTGGATAAGCCGGAAGGCATCGTGGGTGGTGCCGGCGCTGCCCCCGAGGACTCCGACGATCAGGTGGGGATCGTATTGGGCCAACTCCTCCATGAGGCGGGGGCCGTGATAGACGATCTTGAGAAAGAGGGGGCGTCCGGCGCTCGTGACGCCGGCGAGACTGCGCACGATGTTGTCGTTGATGAACTCGCCGAGCTTTTCGGGCGGGATGCCGCTTGCGACGTTCGGATCGAAGACTTCGAGGAAATAGCGGAACTTCTTGCGCTCGGCCTCGACGCGAAACTCCTTGAATGCCTGGAGCGAAGCCAAATCCTGCTCGAGATTATTGACGAAGGTGATCGAGTACAAACCCAGGTTGGCGCCCGGGACATCGTCGGCGCTTCGGTCGCACTGGGCCTGGCCGCATTGAATGTGATCGATGGTTGCGCTGCGGAACGGATGCGACGGCTCGCGCAGGTACGATCCGTGACGCACGGCCCACACATCCGTCGCGTCGTTGGCCCGGGCGGCCGGGGTGACGTGCGATTTGCGGAAAAGCCCTTCCTTGATCGCCAGTTGCTCGTTCACGCTGGCGGACATGAGCATGATGTCGACCAGGCCCTGGCCCACGACCTCGCGGATGATGTCGAGAAACTCGGGCAGATTGCGATGTCCGAATTCCTCACGCGTCCAGACCTCGGGCGAGAATCGGGCGGCCTGCGCTCCATGCGAAGAGAGGTAATGCCGGGGGCCCATCGCCCGCACGCCGAACGCCATGTCGGCGTCCTTGGCATCGGCGAGAATGAAAGCGCGGGAAGCCGGGTTGGCCTTGATCTCCGCGAGTTTGGCGTCCAGTGACTTCATCCATCAGTCCTTTTTGTGTGGCACGGGCTTGGCCGCATAGCAGTCATCCTGCAAAGTCAGACTGCCCTGTGCACGGTCGGGGTGTAAAACATGCGGGCTAGTCGGCTTTCAGCCTGGCCATGATCTGGTCCGTGACGGCCTGGACCAGGTCTTCGGCCTCGGGATCGAGTCCCACCGTCGTTTCGCGCGCGGGAATCTGGCAGGTGACGCCTGGGCGCCACTCGTCGTTGTCGCAGAGTTCGCACTCCTTGAGGCCGTAGCGAGGGTCGACGAACCCGAGGTTCTGTTTGATCTTGAGCAGGTCCTGGAGTTGGTCCGGGGTGAATGTGTTGAGCGGTTTGCCCAGTTGCACCGCCACGGTCAGGGTGCGGCAATACGCCTCGATGATTTCGATGCGCCAGTAAGCCTCCTCGACGCTGTTGTGGCTCCAGGCGACCACGCCGTGATTGGCCATGAGGATCGTGTTGTGTTTGTCGACCAGGTCGGCGACCAAGCGGCCCATCTCGGGCGATCCGGGCGTGCGGTAGGGGGCGACGGCCACGGCACAGAACACCTCGTACTCGGGAATCATGCAGGTGGGCGGCTCGACGCCGGCCACCGCGAAGGCCGTCGCGTAGGGCGGATGACAGTGCACCGACGCGACATCGAGCGGCTGGCGCTGCATGATCTGGAGATGCATCAGGATTTCGCTGGTGCGCTTCTTGGTCCCGCACAACTGGGCGCCCTCGAAATCCACCAGGCACATGTCCTCCGGTTTGAGCGAGCCTTTGCTGACGAGTGTGGGCGTGCAAAGCGCCAGGTCCTCCCCGACGCGAACCGCGATGTTGCCGCCATTGCCGTCGACGTACTCCCGCTGCCAGAGGCGGTGGCCCACTTCGCACATCTGCTGCTTCAGGTCGTGGCAGTACGGAGAATTGAAGAAGGCGTCCAACTCCGCTCGGGGGCTCTTCGAGGTCGGGGGACGCGCCGTGGGCGACGGACGGACGTCGGCCGGGAGGGGAGGTTGTGCCGGCCGCGGGGACGCCGCGGGGCGGGGATGGTCGGTTTGCTCGCGCAGGAGGTCGCGCGCCGAGGGCGTCAGGATGGCGTCGCCGGGAATGGCGCTCAAATCCTCTCCGCGCCGGATCATCTCTTCGACATCACGCAGACTGTAGACTTTTTTCATGCCAGGGGAGTGTAGAAAACATCGTCGACGATAGCCACCGTGATGGCGTCCACCGGCGTCGGCTGCGCGAAGGGCATCGCCGCTTCGCGCCCCTCGACGTATCCGACCGTGTCGCCGAGACCGCCGCCCAAATCGTCATAGGCCACCAGCGAGAAGTCCTTGCTCAAGCCGGTTGGCGGATTGTGGCGATGCTGGAAGTGATCGCGTGTGAATGGGCTGATCAGAAGCCATCGCGCCCCGCAGAAGGCGGGAATGGTCTGGCTCAACGTGACGCGACCGATGACGCTGCCCACTCTCATGTCAGCCTGCCTCCGGGTCCACGACGCCGATCACCAGCCAGCGCGCGGGGCTTTTCGGATCGCCGACAGCCGACCGGGTGGCGGCGCCGTCGGAGGAGATGATCACCTGCTGATGCAGGCCGGCCCCATGCGGATCGATGGCCACCTGCGGCGCGCCTTCCGCCCCGCCAGCCGCGTTGATGGGCTGGCAGATCACCAGGCGCCAGCCGTCGAAACTCGCGTGTTTGCGCGTGGCGATGAGACTGCCTTCGACCCGGGCGAGGAGCATACAGGGGCGCCCTTCAGAAGATTCTGAGCTTGTCCACCATGACGCATCGCCGCATGCGGGTGAACGTGCGCGGGTTGCAGATGCCTTCGCCCGTGGTTGTCGCGATCGAGAAGTTCGGGTATCCCTCGCCTCCGTTGCCCAAGCCGGCCAGGCACGACCCGTTCTTGACGAAGAGAGTCGTTTCGAGCGCTTTGGCCATGGCGGTCATGTTGGCGACGTCATGCGAGTGGATCATGGCCGAGTGCTTGTAGCCCCGCTCGGCGATGCGCGATCCCTCGATCCCTTCCTCGACGCTTCGCACCCGGACCACGGGCAGGAACGGCATCATCTGCTCTTCCTGGACGAATGGATGATTCGCCTCGGTCTCGGCGAACAACAGCGGCGCCCCGGCGGGGGCATTGACGCCGGCCGCCTGAGCGAGAACGGTCACATCCTTGCCGATCAGAGCTCTGTTCACGACCGGCTCGGCGCATCCGCCGCCCTGGCCCGGAGGGAAGGTGAACGCGGCCTGGGTGAGGCGTTCGACCTGGGCGCTGGAAAGGCGGCAGGCACCGTTCTTTTCGAGCGCGGCGAGGAAGGGGTCGAAGACGCGATCG
>DAOOQY010000220.1:0-6847 GCA_035389025.1 Verrucomicrobiota bacterium | reverse complement strand
CATCGCCCGCACGCCGCAAGTGCGCGACGTGCTGCTGAGCGGGGGCGATCCGCTGCTGTTTAGCGACGACAAACTCGAACACCTGCTGAGTCGCTTGCGGGCCATCCCGCACGTCGAGTTTCTGCGGATCGGGACGCGCATTCCGATTTTCCTGCCGCAGCGCATCACGCCGGATTTGTGCGGCATGCTCCGCCGGTTTCATCCCTTGTTCGTCAGCATTCACTCGAATCATCCGCGCGAGTTGACCATCGAGGCGCGCGAGGCGTTGGGGCGCCTTGCGGACGCGGGCATTCCCCTCGGCAACCAATCCGTCCTGCTCCGGGGCATCAACGACAGCGTCGAAGTCATGCGCGCCCATGTGCAGAAACTTCTGCTCTGCCGGGTCCGCCCCTATTATCTTTACCAATGCGATTTGATTGCCGGATCCGCTCACTTCCGGACCAGCGTCCAGAAGGGGCTCGAGATCATCGAGGGTCTGCGTGGTTACACAACGGGGTATGCGGTGCCCACGTTTGCCATCGATGCGCCCGGCGGCGGCGGCAAGGTGCCGGTTTCCCCGGACTACGTCCTCAGTCGCAACGCGGAGCGGGTGGTGATTCGGAACTATGAAGGCAAAGTCTTCGAGTATCCGGAGGGGCTCGACTGCACTGCGCCGTGCCGGGCCAGGCCGGGGTGCGCAGCCAGCCTGGGATTGACCTGAGGAGGCGCTGCGTCTGCGATCCGGCCCGATCGAGCGCCAGGCTGCGAACTCAAGGCTCGATCAACACGCGGTAGAGTTGGGCGCCGGTGACCATGGGATCAGTCAGGCTGTTTGTGGGAGGGGTGGCGGGAAGATGCCGCTCGACGACAAAGGGGTTAGCTCCGATGGCGTCCCAACGCAGGACGGTATAGAATGCGTTGCTCACACTCGGCCACTCGATGACGAAGGCGTTCGACCCCACCATACTCGTCAGGGTCAACGGCTCGATCCAGAGGAACAGAGCGGTTGGCGCACCCCAATGGCCGGCGGCGTCTTGCGCCTCGATGAACAGCGTATGGCGGCCGGGCGCCCACCCCGTGGTGTCGATGAGCGTTCGGACGCGTTCCGCCGCCGAGTCGAACCGGCTGTCGTCCGCGTCCAGTCCGCGGGTCAGCACTCCATCGGTCCAGGAGGGCGCATCGAGGCTGTAGCGCGCCGCGGCGATCGTTTGTGCGGGTGGCGGTGGGGCGGACCCTTTCGAACGGGTGGTGTCGGCCAGCGCCGTCACATCGAGCAACGTCCCGGCCTGGGCCCGGGCCGGCCAGACCGACGGCTGGACAATGTCGGGTCCGGCGGGGGTGAGGTAAGGCTGGCGGCAAGCCTTGACGGCATAAAGAAGCGCCAAACGATTGGCGGGGTCGATTTGGGTCTCGAAGTTCGAGCAGGATTCGAAGAAGAAGTTGCCCAACTCGAACGTGAAAGCCGCCACGCCCAGTTCCCCATAGACCCAGTCATCCGCCGTGCCGGCGGTGGGATACAACTGGTTGCTCGATTGGACCGTGTAGCCGTTAAAGAACCCGAACTTGCCGCCCAACGTCCGGAGCGCATCGTGGTTCGGGGCGGGGTCCTGGGTACAGCCCCACGGGAAGAGGACGAGTTGTCCGTAACTGTGCAAACTGACGACGAGCCCGGTGGCCGTGGCTGGGGCCGGATCGTCGTCAAGCGACCCCCGCTGGTCGGGGAAGAGGGAGCGCAGATAGTCGCGGATGGCCTCGTTTTCCGGCTCGGAGAACGGGCTCGGTCCGCGGTACACCTCGTTGCATGGGCTGTCGCTGCTGCCGGTGCCGCCCCACGCGAAATCGCAATTGCGGTTCAGGTCGGTGCCGTAACTGGGGAAGACGCTGCATCCGTTTGTGTCGCTGGTGTTCTTGCGCCACCAGTGTCCGCGTTCGGCCCACTTGCGCCCGTCCGGATTCGCCATGGGCAGGATGTGGACCTCGACATAATCCAGAAGCCAGGTCACTTCGGGATCGGCCCCATACCGGGCGACCAATTCTTCCGCAAAACGCGTCGCCGTCTCGGCCGTCGCGAGTTCGCGGGCGTGGTGTTCAGCCATCAGAAAGAACCGGGGCTTCGGCCCCGGGCGCGCCTTGTTCGAGAGCCTCAGCACGAGCAAGTCGTAGCCCCGCTGTCCGCCCGAATGGGCCTTCTCCCAACTGTCCCCAACGTCGACCAGCGAGGCCAAATCCGGATGCTGCGCCGCGATCCGGGCCAGGGTATCGAGGGTTTCCTCGACAGTCCGGTAGCAGGGAAGACCCGGAATCCCGGCGGATTGGGCAGGCGCGCGCTGCAGGCGGGCGTTGGCCTGAGCCGTGAGCTCCGCGTCGATCTCGAGTCTGTACCCGGCCTCTTCGAGTTCCTGGCACTCCGCAGGCCGCAGGCGGGCCATGACATATCCTGCGTCGTGGTTGGCCGGTCCGAACACATCATACCGGCTGACGAGGTGTCCCAACCGATCCTGATCCTGGTAGAAGAGCCGGACGACGCGGTCCGCGTCCTGCGCCTCAACGCGGGCTTCCGCGGGGCGCTGGTATGCTGCCGCCGCGTGCGATGACTGCGCGCTTTGACCCGCGCCGGCCATGAGGATGTCCGCGTGGCAGGGCACGAGGGCCAGCGCCGCCGCAAGCGCGATTTGCTGGAGTCGGGGGCTTGATGGGCACATGACAGAGTGGATTGCAGGGTGAGGGCGGGAGATTCGGCACGATGACCGTGTGGACGTCGGAGTCCAGTGGGTGGATCGCGAGTCTCGCGTCCTACGCTTGGCGGAAGAGGGCTTCAGCGAATTGGCGGGCGTCGAAGGGTTGAAGGTCGTCGGGTTGTTCGCCGACGCCGATGAACTTGATGGGGAGGCCGAGTTCCTTCTGGATGGCGACGACCATGCCACCTTTGCTGGTTCCGTCGAGTTTCGTCACGATCAATCCGGTCAACGAGACGGCCTTGTGAAACTCGCGCGCCTGGTTGAGGGCGTTCATCCCGGTGGTCGCATCGAGCACAAGCAGGACCTCGTGAGGCGCCCCGGGCAGTTTCTTGTCCATGACCCGGTGCACCTTCTGGAGTTCCTTCATGAGGTTGTTCTTGGTGTGCAGACGCCCGGCGGTGTCCACGAACAGGTAGTGCGCGCTTCGCGCCTGGGCGGCCGAAATCGCGTCGTGGGCCACCGCAGCCGGATCGGCGGAATAGGCGCCGGCGACCACCTCGACCCCGAGTCGCTGTCCCCACACCTTCAATTGCTCGATGGCGGCCGCGCGGAACGTGTCGCAGGCGGCCAGGACGGCGCGGTCTCCCTGCGATTGCACGAGGTGAGCGAGCTTGGCGCACGTCGTGGTTTTGCCCGTGCCGTTCACGCCAATGATCGACACCACGGTTGGGCCGCCGGGCGCGCGGCGCAGGGCGGCGTCGTTCGAGGCCAGGCTTGTCGCCACCTCGGCCTGAGCGATGGCGAAGACATCGACGCCGCTGTTGCCCTGGGTCTCGTATGCCTTCTTGACGGCTGCGACGATCCGGGTGGTCATCGCACAGCCCAGATCGGCGCCGAGCAGTGCGGATTCCAGCTCTTCGAGGGTCGATCCCGTGAGGCGGGGCGATCCCGTTACAATCCGCTTGATCTGGTGCGCCAGTTGGGCGTGCGTTTTCTGCAGTCCCGCCTTGATCTTTTGAAACAGGCCCATGATGCCAAGAAGTGAGGGCGGCTCAGGCGGCCGCGCAGGAAGGCGGCGGCGGCTCGGTCGCGCCCGGGCGCAGGGGTTGGGTCGGGGTGTCAGGCTGGGGAACGTCCGGCGTGCTGGTCGCGGAGCGGGCCTTGCGCTGGGCCGCCCGCTCCTTGAGGATGGCGACGTATCTGTAGGGGAGGTGGATGCTCCCGATGAGCGGACGCCCTCGATTCATCCCGTGGCAGTCGGAGCCGCCGGTGACGAGCAAGGCATGCTTTTGCGCCAGGCCGAGATAATGTTCGCTCGCCGCGATGGAGTGTCGGGAATGGTAGCACTCGAGACCGTCAAGCCCGGCCTCGGCCATCTGGGGGATTAACCGGTCGTTGTGGTTGAGGCCCGGGTGCGCCATGACCGCCAATCCTCCCGCCTCGTGAATCAAGGCAATGGCCTGGGTGGCGGACATCTTGAACTTCGGAACCCAGGCTGGGCGATGTTTTTTGAGAAAACGATCGAACGCCTCATCGAGTGTCCGACACAAACCGGCCTGCACCAGGGCGCGGGCCACATGCGGGCGGCCCGGCGACCGGCAATTGGCCAGGGCGAAGACGGCCTCGGACTCGAGCGGGACCCGGAGGTGGTTGAGCCGGGCAACCATCTCGCGAATCCGATTCTGGCGAACGCCCTGGAACCGGGCCAGTTCGTGCAAGAGCCGTGGGTGCTGCGTGTCGAGGAAGTAGCCGAGGAGATGCAGTTCGGCGCCGTCGTGCTCGGCGGTCAGTTCGGCGCCCGCGATGAATTCGAGCCCCAGCCGGGCGCAGGCCGTCGTCATGGCGCCGCATCCCTCGACCGAATCGTGGTCGGTGAGAGCGATGACCGAGAGACCGTGTCTTTGGGCGTGGCCGGCCAACTCCTCCGGGCTGTAAGTTCCGTCGGAAAAGCGGGTGTGGAGGTGGAGGTCGGCGAACATTGCGTGGGCAGGTGCTGTTCTTCTGGGGATGCCGGTTTGGGTTATGAGATGATGCGGGACGGGCGCATGAGTTCGCCCCGAACCTTGTCGAGGATGCCGTTGACGAACTTGCCGCTCTCCTCGGTCGAGAATCTCTTCGCAATGTCGATGGCCTCGTTGATGCTGACCACGGGTGGAATATCCTCTCGGTGCAACATCTCGAAGATTGCCAGACGCAGGATGTTGCGATCAACCACGGCGATCCGGTGCAGTTCCCAATTCTTGGCGATGCGGCGAATCAGCGCGTCGATCTCGTCGCGATGGTCCAGCGTGCCCCGGATGAGCGGGTCGGCAAACAAGCGGACGACGCTTTCCTTGGGGCTGGGGGGTGGGAGGGCGGGCAGTTGCCCCCAGGTGGCTCCTGTGGTCTCGGCTTCGAGGGCGGCGGCGCGCTGCGACTCCCAGAAACGATCGAGCGCCGCCTCGAGATCGGTTGGCGGATTCAGATCGTGCTGAAAGAGAAACTGCACGGCGCGCTCGCGCGCCTCACGGCGTGTGCCCATGCCTCCAGGATGGGGAAGCACCCCCCCTGAGGAAAGCAAAATGTCGGCACATTTTTTGCGTGATTTCCCCGGTGAGATCGAGTTATATTGCGCCTATGCTCATTTGGCTTATTTTCTTTGCGATTTTTGCGATCCTGGGCGTGACCGGTTACTATAAAGGAGCCATTCGGTCGGGGGTTTCTTTGATCGGGCTCGGCTTCGCCACATTCCTGGCTTTGCCCCTCTCGCCCCTCCTGCGTCCACTGGTCCCCAAGGTCGGTCTGATCAACCCCGTCTGGGATCATATTCTGCCGCCGGCGGTGGTTTTCCTCGTCGTCGCCCTCATTTTCGTTGGCCTCGGCTTTTTGGTGCATTTCAAGGTCGCCCATCATTTCAAGTACGCCACAGACGATTACACACGGATTCGTTGGGAACGGCTCAACCGTGTTCTGGGTCTGTGCATCGGCCTGACCGCCGGGGGCGTGTGCACGATTCTGGTGGGGCTGATGATTTACATCTTCGGCTATCCGGCCGTCCAACTCACCAGTGAGGAAAGCCCTCTCTGGCAAAGACTTCTGGCCACAGCGCGCAAGGATCTCCAGGCGTCGGGCATGGACAGGACGATGGCGGCGCTGGATTTGATGAACGAGAAGTACTACCTGTCGACCGATCTGGTCGGCCTGCTTTATCAGAACCCGGTGGTCCTGGACCGCTTGCTCAACTACCCCGCCTTCCTGGCTCTGAGCGAGCGCGATGACGTGAGGGACCTGACCACGGACACCGATTTTCTCAACGGGTGGCAGACCAAGAGGCCGATTCTCGATGTCGTCAACCACTCGAAAGTGATGGGCCTGATCAAGAACTCGGAATTTGGCAACGAGGTGAGACAGGCGGACCTGAAGGATTTGTATCGGTATCTGGGCAGCGGCAAGTCCGACAAGTACGACGAGGAAAAAATCCTCGGCCGATGGCAACTGGATGTGGCGTCCACATTCACCCTCACCCGCAAGAAGAACCCGGACATGACGGTTGGTGAGATGACCCGAATGAGGCTTTTGATCACGGTCTTTCTGCCGAAGCTGAACTTCATGGCCACGCCGGACAACAGGGCTTTCATGCGAGTTGAACTCACCGATCAAGCCAAGCAGATGATCGAAGCCGCTCGAACTGCGGTTGCCGCCGCCCAACGGGCGGCGGAAGAGGCTGGCACAGCCGCCCCGCAAATGGACGCGCGCATGATGCAGAGGTATGGACTGAGGCCAGGGCAGCGCCCCGGATTACCGCCCCCGGACGAAACCGAGAAGCCCAAGGCTCCGGAGCAACCGCTGCCGGGTATCCCCGAGGTTCGGCTCAGCGGCGAAGGCACTTGGGAGCGGGCTGGCACGAAGTACAAACTCACCATCAAGAATGAGAAAGGCCAGCAGGCCAGCGGCGAGGGAACGGCGGACGAGGATCGGTTGTTTCTGACCCTGGATGGCCAACCGCTTGTCTTTATCCGGTAGTCCTCTGATCGGTCTGCCTGGGATTCTCAGTCTCGAGGCTGTGTCCGCGCCTCGAGCCGCCGATACTGGTGCAGCCAGGGATCGAATCGGCAGATCGATCGGTAAAGGCAGGTCTTGCAGGCTGTCTCGGTTGCCCCTTTCGCGTACCGATCGACTCGCGCGACTCCGTTGAAGACTTGGCGCCCGAT
>DAOOQY010000219.1:0-6860 GCA_035389025.1 Verrucomicrobiota bacterium | reverse complement strand
TACCTGAACGATCCCAAGGACGCCGCATTCGCCCCCTACATTCCGTCGGTTGCGACCTACCGGTGTCCCGAGGACCGCACGACGGTCGAAGTGAGCGGCCGCGCCCATCCCAAGGTGCGCACCTATGCCCTCAACAGCTACCTGGGCTGGGCCGAGTGGGTCCCGCCGGGTTATAACAGCACGCGTCACTGGACGTTTGAGAAGTGGTCAGCCCTGGCAGAGGCTTCCCCGACCACCCTCTTTTCCTTCATTGACGTCGCTCCGGGCAATGTTTGCCTGCCAGCCTTTGTCGTGCGCATGGGCGCGGGCGGGCAGTTTTATCACCTCCCCTCGATCCAGCACGGTGGCCGGGGCACGGTGGCGTTCGGAGACGGGCACGTCGAAACCCGCCGTTGGATCGAGAGCCGCACCCTCACCGAAGCGGCCCTGCCATGGAACCCGAACCACTGGACCCTCTGGGACCCAGGCAACCGCGACCTGAAGTGGCTCCAGGACCACGCCACCGTTGCGCGTCCAGGCGTGGAGTAGTCCACGGCCTGAAGGCATGGTGTCAATGCGGACGCTAGCCCGATGAGAGTAAAAGCAGCGCCTGTTCGCTTGTTGGTTTTCATTCGAGACCGAATTGCGCCCATGAATCGGTGTCGGAGGGGCGTTCGCGGAGGGCCGATCCCGCGGGTGGCGGGATCGGCCCTGCAAAGAAGGGGCGCCTCACGGGAACCGCGTGCGGTCGGCGCAGGGTTCGAGCCGGGCGATCGCTTGCATGATTTCGTCCGCCACCTGTTGGTAGATGGCCTTGAGTCGTTCCTTGGTACAGGTCCGGGCCTCGGTTCGCAGGGCGACGAAATCGAGCGCTAATCCGAACTTCACAACGATTGGCTTGGGCAGGGGGAACCGCATGTGGCGCCCGTAGGCCTCGAAGCTGCCAAAGACACGGACCGGCACGACGGGACAATCGGATTTGATCACCACCAGGCCGATCCCGGAGCGGGCCGGCTGAAGGCGTCCGTCGCGGGTGCGGGTCCCCTCCGGAAAGAGCAAAATCCCCGCCCCGGCCCGCAATCGCTCGAAGATGGCCTTGAGGCCGGCGCCTCCACCGCTGTCGCGCTCGACGGGGACCGTATTGACGGAGCGGAGCAGCCAGTTGGCGAAGGAATGTCGGAACAAGGAGGCTCGGGCCAGGTAATGGATATCGCGCGCGAGGGGCGCCCCGATGAGGAGGGGGTCGACGTACGAGGCATGGTTGGCGGCGAGAATGACCGGTCCCCGGGCTGGGACCCTTTCGGCATGATAGGCGCGTCCGCGGAAGTAGGTCTTTGAACCCAATTGGGCCAGGCGCCACCCCAGGTAGTAGGTCAGGTTCATCGCATACTCGAATGCGGGCTCGAGTCGGCTCCGCGCTGAATGGAGCCTGGTTTACGTCGCCTCGGCATTCAAGCGAGGACCAAGCCGGTCGCGCCGCGCTTGTTGGCGCCGGTGGATTTCGGCCAGGATGAAAGCGCTGGTTTCCTCGGGCGTTTGGCCCGAGTTGTTCACGATCATCGCGCCCAGCGGAATCATGAGGGGCGCGGCGGCGCGCTGGCTGTCACGCTCATCCCGGGCAGCCAGGTTCTCTCGCACCCCGTCGGCCACCCGGCGGCGCGTCCGCTCCTCCAACGAGGCATCGAGGTAGAACTTGTAGTCGGTTTCGGGAAAGACGTTCGTGCCGATGTCGCGGCCTTCCATGACGAGGCTGCCGAACTGGAGACAGGCGCGCTGGGTGCGCTTCATCCAGGCGCGCACTTTGGGAACGGCGGCGACGTGAGGGACGGCGGCACTGGTCTCGGTGGTTCGAATCTCACTCTCAGGGTAATACCCGTCGACCAGGAGGCGCGCCTGTCCATCGCTGCAGATCAATCTGGTCTTCCAGCGCCGGCAGAGGTCGGCGACGGCTCTGGCGTCGTGGATGTCCACCCGCTTCTTGAGGCAGTACCAGGCCAGCGTGCGATACATGGCGCCAGTATCGACGTACACAAAGTTCAGGGCCTTGGCGACCAGTCTGGCGTTGGTGCTCTTGCCACTGGCGCTGGTGCCATCAATCGCAATAACAATCGGCGATGCAGGGGCCTTCACGGGAACAGGTTCAATCCTCACTGAGCCATCAGATCTCCGGGCGACAAAACACGCCCGGTGCGCGCATCCCGGACTGTTGCTCCGAGGCCCTTGGGGGGGAGGGCCGCGAGCTTCCGAAAAAAATCCGGGAATGTCTTCTTCACGCAGGCCGGATTCTTGATTCTGATCCCGGGGACTTTCAATCCCAGAATCCCGAAGCACATCGCCATGCGGTGGTCGCCGTAGGTTTCGATGTCGGCGCCGTGGAGGGCGGACGGCCGGATGCGCAGGGTGTCGCCCTCCTCCTCGATGGCCGCGCCGCAGCGCTCCAATTCCGCGCGCAGGGCGCGCACCCGCTCACATTCCTGGACCCGAAGCCGGCCCAAATGGGTGAAAGCCGTCGGATGCGGCGCGAGCGGTCCGAGGACGATTCCGGTCATGATGCTGTCGCCCAGGTCGCTCTGGCGCGACAGTCGGGGAGGCAAGGGGATGCAGTGCGGAAAGCGTTCATCGATCTGCCATCCAGAGGCCGGCCACCGGGCGACACGGACGCGATGGATTTCGGCATGTTGATCCGCGCCCAGCGCATTGACAGCCCAGAAATAACTCCCGCTCGATGCGTCAGCCTCGATGGCGCATTCGCCGCCGCGCGAGGGAAACAGGCCGACGAGTTCCCTGGTCATGCGGACATAGGGCGCTTCGTCGGCGCTTTCACCCTCGACCTGCACGGTCCATCCGCCGGCGCGCGCGCTCAGGAGCAAGGCCGAGGCAAACTGCGAACTCTGATCAATCCGCACCCGGCAAGATTTCGGTCGCATCCCGCCGCCATGAATCCGGGCGGGCAGACGGTCATCGGGGGCGTCGATGCGATAGCCGAGTTCCCGCAGAGCGGCGAACAGGCCGGCCTGCGGTCGCTCGTGCATTCGCGGCGAGCCCTCGAGCCGGTAGACTCCCGCTCCGAGACAGACGAGAGCGGCCAGGAACCGGGCGGCGGTGCCTGCGTTGCCCACATCCAGATCGAGCGGTTGCGCCACCGAGCCGCCCGGCGGCACCACGCCGCCGCGGCCCTCGACAACGACCGTGCGATTGCTCGATTCGTCCGGGTCCGGCCCGGCCTCGACGGCGAAGCCGAGCCGGCGCAGGGCCTCGGCCATGAGTTGGGTGTCTTCACTCCAAAGAGCCCCGCGCAGCGTCGTCGTCCCGGACGCCAGCGCGGCGAGCACCAGGGCGCGATTGGTGACGCTCTTCGAGCCCGGGACCGTCACCTCCGCGCGCACGGGTCCGGTCAGAGGCTCGATGGCGATGAGGTCGGGCAATGGCATGACTATTCAGGCGAGGTGTTCGAGCCGATCCAGGCGTCGCGACGCTGCTTGGCTCGGGCGAAGAAGCTGCCCAAGGCTTCCTGGTTGCCGTCCTCGATGAGCCGGCGCGCGGCGTGCAACTCGACCGCCAACTCATCCAGGGCACGGGCGAGACTCGCCCGATTTGCCAGGGCGATGTCCCGCCACATCTCGGGCGAGCCGGAGGCGATCCGGGTGGCGTCGCGAAAACCACCCGCGCAGAGCAGCCGCTGTTCGGGAGGACGGTCAGGCCCGAGAACATAGTTGACCAACTGCGCCGCGACCACCTGCACGAGGTGACTCGATCGGCTCACCAGATCGTCGTGCTGTTCCGGCGACAACACCAGGATGCGGGAACCCAGGGCCTTCCAAAACGCCTCGATCCTCGCGCGCGCCCCGTTGTCGGAATGCGCTGTGGGCGTGATGACACACACGGCGCCTTCGTAGAGATCGGCTCGAGCGGCACCAACCCCCGTCTTTTCCGCGCCGGCCATCGGGTGGCTGCCGAGGAACAAACCCCCGGCAGACGCAACCAGCGGTTCGAGCTCCCGCACAACGCCGCCTTTGACGCTCCCGACATCGGTGACCAATGCGCCAGGTTTCAAAGCGGGCCCGAAGCGCGCCGCGATCTGGGCCATCTGGCCGATGGGGGTGCAGAGAACGACCAGATCGGCATCGCGCACCGCGCCTTCGAGATCGAGAGTTGCCTCGTCCACCGCCCCGACCCCGAGGCATTCATCGATGCCGGCGGCCCTGCGCACGCAGCCCGTGACGACCGCCGCCAGCCGGCGACGGCGCAACGCGAGACCGAGCGATCCGCCCAGCAGACCCACACCAACCAACGTGACTTTCTTGAACAACACCGGGCCGAGCATAGGCAAGCCGCCAACGGGGCGCAAAGAGCGAAAAACGTGAGGTGCGCCCGCGATGAAGCGATGCGTCCCACATCGTTCAGCCTTCCCAGCCTGTCGCAATCCCAATCGTAATCCTAATCGTAATCCTAATCGTAATCCTAATCGTAATCCTAATCGTAATCGAAATGGTAATCTCTATTCCGGACTGCCTTCGTGAACCCGGTAATCCGAGTTGGACTTGATCAAGCCCACCAGCATCGAAACGATGCTCCAGAGGCGATCTTTGCCAGGCAGAACGTCTTCTCGGGAGCAACGGCCCTTGGCTACCAACACGTCCAGGGCGGCTGCACTCTCCAAGGCCGACCCGCGGGCAATATCAAAGAACCGGCAGCGGTCCGGACTGGTGAATTTGCCGTTTCCCTCCGCGATATTCAGCGGGATGGAAGTGCTGGCTCGGTCGAGTTGATCGGTCACCGAGAGCGACTTGGGCAGCCGCTGCAGAACTGGGTCCAACCAGGCGATGAAGGCCAGAGATGTCTGATACACTTCCAGTTTCTCATGATCGAATATGCGGCTCATGTCGATTAAGATTAAGATTACGATTACGATTACGAGAATGTCAGAGCGAAAGACGTGAGGTGCGCCCGCCATGAACGGATGCGTCCGACATCGTTCAGCCTTCCCGGCCTGTCGCAATCCCAATCGTAATCGCAATCCTAATCGCAATCGTAATCTCTACCCCGGACTGATGAATCTACCGTTTCCCGGTCACTTCCCCTGCTTGGTGCCCGCGACGCGAGTGCGGATCGCGTAGAGGCCCTTGCTCGCGGTGATGAACAGTGTCCGACGGTCCGCCCCGCCGAAGCAGACGTTGGCGGTCCAGGGCTCCGGCACATCGATCTGCTCGATCTTCCTGCCCGCGCGATCAAACACGGAAACGCCTTTGCCGGTGAGATAGAGATTCCCTTCGCTGTCGACGGTCATGCCGTCCGACCCCAACTCACAGAACAACCGCTTGTTCGCGAGCCGCCCGTCGGGCTGGATGTCGAACTGGTAGGTCTTTCCCGCGCCGAGATCGGCGACGAACAGCGATTTGCCGTCGGGCGTGCCGACAATGCCATTGGGCGTCTTCAGATCGTCGGCCACGCGGCTCAGTGTCTTGCCGTCGGAGGCCAGGTAATAGACGTGCTGGCCGTCCTGGGGCATTTGGGTGTGCTGCCACCACGAGCGCTTGTAGAAAGGATCGGTGAAAAAGAGTCCGCCGCCAGGCCGCACCCAGACGTCGTTCGGGCCGTTGAGCCGCTTCCCCTGGTATTCCTTCAGCATCACGGTCTTCTTGCCGTCCGGGCTGATGGACCAGAGTTCGTTGTTCTCGTCCGCACAGGCGATCAATTGCCCTTGCGCGTCGAAGCACATGCCGTTGGCCCGACCGGCGGGCTGCATGGACACCGACAATTTGCCGTCGACGCTCCACTTGAGAATGCGGTCGTTGGGCTGGTCCGTGAAGAACACGTTGCCGGCGGCGTCTGCCGTTGGGCCCTCGGTGAACTTGAAGTCGCCAGCCAAACGTTCGACTTTGGCGCCGGGGGCCGTCACGCCGTCTTCGGCGGCGTTGGCCGTGGCGACAACAGCCAGCCAGGGGACAACGATCAGGCCCAACAGAGCGGAACGACGAATCGCACGAAGCATGGAATTCATAAGATTGGGATGACCATACGAAACACGCCGCGCCCGTCAATGCTGCGAAGGCCTGCGAAAAAAAGAGGCCGGGGCGAACCCCGGCCTCTCGTGAACGAACTCGGTCAATTGCCTATTTCTTGACCCTGCCGAACATGGCGGAGACACCCGCCTGCGGCGTGAAGGTGTACGGCGAAGTGGATGACACTTCCTGCCACGGTCCGAGGACGCTTGTGGCGGCTTCGAGTGCACCGCCGCCGGTCCAACTCACCGTGATCGAGCCGTCGGCATTCTTGGCGATGCTGACCTTGATGGGCTCGACTGCCGGGGCTTCCATGTGGCCGATGACGCCCGAGACGAAGGCAGTCGCGTCGCCGTTGGCCGGGTCGGCTGCCGCCAGCAACTTGAAGGTGGCGCTGTGGTTGTCGCCGCCGCCGCCTTCGTGCATCACGCCCTGAATCCAGCATCGCACGCCGGCTTCGAGATGGATGCCTCCGCTATAGGGCATCGTTGTCCCGCCGTCGGGCGACCAAGTGTCTGAGCGTTTCATGGTTGTCGATCCGGCGAGCCACTGCAGCGCGCCACTATAGTTCTGCTCCTGCGCGCACAGCCGCTTGGTGTCGGGCTGATCGTTGGTGCTGATGAAGAAGTCACTGTCGTCATCCGAGCAGGTCCAGAACACGTAGTCGCCGGTCGCCGCCGGGATGAAGAAGCCGCTGACGGACCTCGAGAAGTTGTTGGCCACATCGACCGGTCCGTCGAAGCTTGTCCAGTAGTTCACCTGATCGGGCGCGCCGACGTTGCCGATATTGACAGCGTCGCGATTGGCGTTGTTGAAGCGCTCTTCCATGAGCGAGCCGGGGACAAACACGGCATCGCCGAGCACCGTGAGCGTGGCTTC
>DAOOQY010000218.1:0-6866 GCA_035389025.1 Verrucomicrobiota bacterium | reverse complement strand
AAGACCAGGTGCCCGGTCAGGGACGCGTTGATCGCGATCGTCGCCGTCTCCATGTCGCGAATCTCGCCCAGCATGATCACGTTGGGCGCCTGGCGGAGCATGGATCGCAGAGCCGCCGCGAACGTGAGTCCCACCGTCTCGTTCACGTGCACCTGGTTGATGCCCGAAAGCACGTACTCGACCGGGTCCTCGACGGTGATGATCTTGCGGTCGGGCCGGTTGATGTAATTCAGAACCGCGTAGAGGGTGGTGGTCTTTCCCGAACCGGTCGGCCCCGTGATCAACAGAATGCCGTCGGGCAGACCGATCAGTTGCTCGAACGTCTGCTGGTCGTCGGTCAGAAACCCCAGCTCGGCCAAACCGAGCTTCAGCCCCTCCTTGTCCAGAATCCGCATGACGATGCTTTCGCCGTGCGTGGTGGGGAGGCACGAAACACGCAGGTCGATCAGCTTGCCCCCCACCTGGCTCTGGATGCGCCCGTCCTGAGGAATGCGGCGTTCCGCGATCGACATGTTGGACTGAATCTTGAGCCGGCTGATGATCGAGGGCTGGAGGCGCTTCGGAGGGCTCTTCATCTCGTGCATCACACCGTCGATCCGGTAGCGCACGCGAAACCGCTTCGCCAAGGGCTCGAGGTGGATGTCCGAAGCCCGCATCTTGAAGGCATCGACGATCAGTTGATTCACCAGCTTGATGATCGGCGCGTCCGCGTCCACCGTCGATCCGTCGTCCATCCCGGATCCGCCGCCTCCTCCGCCCACCACCCCGACCTCGACCTCGCCCTCGGTGATGTCCTGAATCATCCGGCTCACCGAGTCGTCCTTGGCGCCGCCGTAGTACTTCGAGAGAGCCGTCTCGATGTCCTCCGGGCTGGCAACGGCCGGCATGATCGGGCTGTTCAGCGCGTGCTGCAGCCCATCGAGGGTGTCCAGGTCGGACGGGTCCACCATCGCCACGACGATCCCGCTCTCGTCCCTGCGCACGGGCACCACATTGTAACGCTTTGCCACATGGCGCGGCACCGCAGCAATCACGTCATCCGCCAGCCGCAAATCGCTCAGGTGGATGAACTCAGCCCCGAAGTGCGTCGCCTTCGCCTGAGCCACAACGGCTGGCGACAGCACCCCCTTGGTGACAAGGGTGTCCACCACCCCCTCGCCCGTCGAATCGGCCTCGGCTCGGATGGGGACCAACTGCTCGTTGGTCACATAACCCATCTCGACCAAGCTGTCTAAAAGGTAATCGTCGCGCGCGGCCACAATATCGCTTTTCTCTGTTCCTGGACCTGTCTGGACCCTTTTTCAGTGGGACGCTCGCCATCTCGTATCGGGCAAATCCAGGCCGTTGTCAAATCCATCTCGCGCTCTTCTCGGATTCACGCCTCGACTCCGTCCGCGATTCGGCTCCGTCCATTGGACCAAGCTGTCAAGGCGCCGTTTCGAGCAGGCTCCGTGCCGGATTCGATTTCAGCTGCGCGCGGAAGGGCTGGCGCACGCTCCGGGTCTGTGCTACAAGCCACGCCAGCAATATGAATCGCCTATGCACGCGGGCCCTCGGGCTCCTGATCCTCGCCACGATGCCGCAGACCCTTGGCGGCACGACGGTTGTGACGCGCCCAGACACCGACAAACCCAACGCTCACTACGCAGGCAACCGGGCCCCGCTCCTCCCGAGTCCGTTCATCAAGCTGCCCCTCACGGCGATCCAGCCCGAAGGGTGGCTGCGCAAACAACTCGAATTGCAGGCCGCCGGCTTCCACGGCCACCTCGAGGAGGTGAGCCGCTTCATGAACAAGACCAACAACGCCTGGCTGCATCCGCAGGGACGCGGCGACCATGGCTGGGAGGAGGTCCCCTATTGGCTCAAGGGATTCGGCGATTGCGCCTATCTCATCGAAGACCAAACCCAAATCCGTGAGGCCAGAATCTGGATCGAAGGCGCCATTGCAAGTCAGCAGCCCGACGGCTGGTTCGGCCCCGGCGAGGAGCGCACGGGCTCCGCCACGGATCTCAAGGGCCGCGAGGACATGTGGCCCAACATGATCATGCTGATGTGTCTCCAGTCCTATTACGAATACAGCGGCGATCCACGGGTGCTCGATACCATGCGCCGCTACTTCGAGTATCAAATGAACGTGCCCGAAGAGCGATTCCTCGTGGGTTACTGGGCCGCCAGCCGCGCCGCCGACAACCTCTGGAGCGTCCACTGGCTCTTCAATCGCACGGGCGAACCGCGGCTGCTCGAACTGGCCGAAAAAATCCAGCGGCGCGCCGCCAATTGGACCGACACCATCCCAAACTGGCACAATGTCAACCTCGCTCAGGGTTTCGGCGGACCGACTTTCTTCTGGCCCCAGTCCAAAGACCCCAAACACCTCGCCGCGTCGGAACGTAATTGGCAGACCATTCGCGATCAATACGGGCACGTCCCCGGAGGGATGTTCGGCGGCGACGAGAACTGCCGCCCCGGGTACGATGATCCGCGCCAGGCTGTCGAGACCTGCGGCATGGTCGAGATGATGTTCTCGCACGAGCGTCTTTTCCTTGTCACCGGCAACCCGATCTGGGCCGATCGGTGCGAGGACGTGGCGTTCAATTCCCTCCCCGCCGGGCTCCTGGCCGATTTCAAAGGGCTGCGCTATCTCACCGCCCCCAACCTCATCCTCTCCGACCGGCATAACAAGGCGCCGGGTTACCAGAACGGCGGTGCCATGCTGCTCTTTGACCCGTATTCCCACCGCTGCTGCCAGCACAACTTCGGCCACGGCTGGCCCTATTTCGCCGAACACCTCTGGACGGCCACGCCGGGCAACGGGCTGGCCGCCGCCCTTTACGCCCCAAGCCGCGTGCGCGCCAAGGTCGGCGATGGCGCCGAAATCACCATCACCGAGACCACCCATTACCCATTCGATGAGCGGATCGAGTTCACCCTGGCTGCGCCCCGCGCGGTGACGTTTCCTCTCTACCTGCGCGTGCCGGCCTGGTGCACGAACCCCGAGGTCCGAATCAACGGCGCCCTCGAACCCATCGAGGCCCGCCCGCTGAGCTTCATTCGCCTCGAACGCCAGTGGAACGACGGAGATGCCGTCCGGCTCGACCTGCACATGGAAGTCACCGTGCGCACCTGGACGCGCAACCACGGCAGCGTGTCGGTCGACCGCGGCCCGCTCACCTACTCGCTGAAGATCGGAGAACGCTCAGTCCGCCAGGGCGGCACCGAGAAGTGGCCTGCATGGGAAATCCACCCCACCACCCCGTGGAACTACGGCCTGGTGCTCGACCCGACCCGCCCGGCCAGTTCGTTTCGCCTGGTCACAACAGCCTGGCCCGACTCCGACATGCCCTTCACCCACGCAGGAGTTCCGATCGCACTGACGGCCAAAGGCCGGCGCATTCCGGAATGGCAGGCGGACCACCTTGGCCTTGTCGGCCTGCTCCAGGACAGCCCGGTCCGATCCAGTCAGCCCGAGGAGGACATCACACTCATCCCGATGGGCGCAGCCCGGCTCCGCATCGCCTCGTTCCCGGTGATCGGCAGCGGTCCGGATGCTCGCGCCTGGAAGAGCCCCCCGTCGTCCCGTCCCTACCAGGCAACCGCTTCACACGTCAACGAGAGCGACACCGTGTTCGCACTCAAGGACGATGTCGCCTCGAAACACTCGAACGACCAGGGAATCCCGCGCTTCACCTGGTGGGACCACAAGGGCACAACGGAGTGGGTTCAGTACGAGTTCGACGCCGAGCGACAGGTCTCCGGCATTGAAGTGTACTGGTTCGACGACACGCCCGGCGGCGGATGCGGCTTGCCCGCGTCCTGGCGCGTGCTCTACCAGGCCGGCAACGACTGGAGACCCGTCAGCAACCCGCAGGCCGGCCCCGTCGCCAAAGACCGCTTCAACGCGATGACGTTCGAACCGGTCCGCACCCGCGCTCTGCGGCTGGAAGTGCAGCTCAAGCCGGGCCTGTCCGGCGGCATCCTCGAGTGGCGTGTCAAGGACTAACGCGGATCACTCGATTCGCGCCCTCCAGAAACGCGGGGTCGATGGCGTCTGAATCTCGAACACGTGGGTGGCCCCGACAAACACGACGGTCTCCACAATCGTCCAGGCCGACGGCGCGATCGCCGGCGTGGCTTCGAGCGTCACCTGCTGGCCCGGTCGGGCGCGGATTTCGATTTCGAGTCTGTTGTCCGAATACCCAATCGAGAGGCTCGGCGGGGGCGGATCGTCGCTCAAATCCGGAATCCCGTCCCGGTCGCTGTCGTTGGCGTCGAACAGGTGCAGATTCCAGACCTCGTATTCCGGCGCGTTGGGCGTGGCGGGCCAGCCGTCTTCAGTGTACAGAACCGTGTAGTAGTTGCCCGGCAACACCCCGCGTAAGAGCGAGGTGTCGAGAACCCAGGATCCGTAGAAAAGGACGCGCCCTTCGAGATCGTCATCGAGGGCAAACGCGGGGAATCCCAACTCGACATAGTCAAGCCGCTCGAACAGGAGCGGACCTTCCAGAATCCCGTCGGCGCCTTGCCGCGTCAGGCTCAGCGCGCCGAACACGTTGACCCCGTCGGTCTCGTACACATACACGCCGCGGTAATCGCAGATCTCGAATGTGTGCGGAAACGTCAGGTCCACTCCGTAGTCGAGAATGCGCAGCCGGAGTTGGCACGTTCCAGCCGTCTCCCCAGCCGCGCGGTTCCACGTCATGTCCACCAACCCCTGATACAGTTCCGTGCCATCGTCGAGAATGAACTCGCCCACCGACGCCAGCTCCATGACGGCACGGTCCACCTCGAAAAAATCCGACACCCCATTGAGATTCGCGTCGCCGGGGTCGGGCACCTCGATCTGACACTCGAGCCGGAGGGGGATCGGGGACACGCCCTCTATCAGCCAAAGCACCGTGCCGTGCATGTAGGGACCCTCGTCGCTCACCCCAATCTCGTCGTTGATGGTCCCGTCATCGAGTGTGCTGGCCTCCAGACGCCACTCGACTCCAAACTGGTCCACGGCCGACGGGCGCAGGCGCACCGATTCGCTGTGCAGAACGACCTGGGCCTCGTTCGCGCGTGACGCGAGTGCGGCGCCGCCCAGGGCCAACCAGGCCACAACGAGCCTGACTATCGTGGTCATGGACAATACTCTAGAACCCTGGCGCCCCACTGCCAAGCGATCCCATTCTCACAAGCCTGTCGCAAAACCACCCGCGCCCTTGCGGCCTTGCGGTGCCCGCTTTTGTCGTTGTCCCGGGTGCTCGACTTGCCCCACTCTCCGCGCAGACCCCAACCGCTATGAAACGCCTCGCACTGGCTCTCAGTCCCAAAACCGCCAGCCGCAGACTCTGGCGCGCAGGCTGGGCCATGATGTCCAGCCTCCTCGCGCTCGCCGGCTCCGGCCACTCGCACGCCCAACCCGCCGTGGCACTCCCCGAAGGTGTCCAGGCCATCTGGGAGATGGACAAAGCGCATCGTGAAGCCACCGCCACCCGCGAGCGAATCTGTCTCAATGGTCTTTGGCAGTGGCAGCCTTCCGATTCGCATGGGGACCGGATTCCCGATGGCAACTGGGGGTACTTCAAAGTCCCTGGATGCTGGCCGGGCATCACCGACTACATGCAGAAGGACTGTCAGACGGTCCACGCCCACCCCTCCTGGAAAGCGCGTCCGCTCGGAACAGTGTCCGCCGCGTGGCACCAGCGGGAAATCACCGTCCCTCGAGAGTGGACCGGACGCCGCATCACTCTGCAGCTCGATTACCTCAATTCGTATGCCGTGATTCACATCGACGGCCAGCGCGCGGGCGAACTCCATTTCCCGGGCGGCGAATTGGAGATCACGGAATACTGCCGTCCTGGGGCCACGCACCATTTGGCCGTCTGGGTGCTGGCCTTGCCTCTCAAGGCGGTCCTCCTCTCCTACACTGACAGTGCCTCGGCACACGAAGCCGATGGAACAGTCGCCCGCCGGGGCCTCTGCGGGGACATATTCCTCGTCAGTACCCCGCCTGAAGCGCGTATCCTCGATGTCCGAGTCGACACATCGGTGCGCCGGCAGGAATTGACGTGCGCGGCAGTCATTCACGGCCTGGCTGGGGATCAGGTGTACCGCCTCAGAACGCGCATTTCCCCAGGCCCTCACAACGCCACGTCATTCACCAGCCCGCCCTTCGGCGGGGACGATCTTGCGGAGGGCCGCTTCGCCTTCACCCAGAAATGGATGCCCGATCGGCTATGGGACATCCACACACCACACCACTCCCTCGCCCTCGAGTGCTCGCTTCTCGACGCCGATGGCAACATACTCGACACGGCCTGGCCGGTGCGGTTCGGCTTCCGCGAGTTCTGGATCGAGGGCCGGGACTTCTATCTCAACGGCACCCGGCTCTTCCTTTCCGCCCTGCCGCTGGACAACGCCCAGGTCAGCGCTGCCCTGGCCACTTATGGGGCTGCCCGCGAGAGCCTCGAACGACTCCAGAGCTTCGGGATCAACTGCGTCTACACACATAACTACGGCTGCGAGCCGGGCTCCCATCTGGGCTTCGAGGAGGTCCTCCGGGCAGCGGACGACGCCGGCATGCTGGTCGCGTTCTCTCAACCGCATTTCAGCCACTACGACTGGCAGGGCGCAGGCGCCGACGCCACCAATGGATACGCCCGTCACGCTGCCTATTATGTCCGCGCCGCACAGAACCATCCCTCCGTGGTGATGTACTCGATGAGCCACAACGCCACCGGGTATCACGATGACATGAACCCCGACTTCATCGACGGCGTGCGTGAGACACGCGACACCTGGGCTCTGCGCAACGCCGAAAAGGCCCTGCGCGCCGAAGCCATCGTGCGTCGGCTCGATCCCAGCCGCATCGTCTATCACCA
>DAOOQY010000217.1:0-6872 GCA_035389025.1 Verrucomicrobiota bacterium | reverse complement strand
GTTCGGCCATCAACTTGCGGTTGCCGACGATGACCCGGTGCCCATCGACATCGGCCAGGGCGCCGTGACCGGCCACTGATCGGAAACCCGTGGCCGCCAGGCGGGGTGCCTGCCGCCCGTCCGCGTGACGAACCACGGCGGCGGCCAGCGGATGTTCGGACTCCCGCTCGACCGCGGCGACCAACGCCAGCACCCGCAGGGTGTCCTGATTTTCGGCGGTGATGACGTCGGTGACCTCGGGCTCGCCCTTGGTCAGCGTGCCGGTCTTGTCCATGACGACGGTGTCGACCCGGGCGGCGGTCTCCAACGCGGTGGCGTTCTTGAACAGCACCCCCCGCTTGGCGCCCAGCCCGGTGCCGACCATGATCGCGGTCGGGGTGGCCAAGCCCAGGGCATCGGGGCAGGTGATGACCACCACGGTGATGGCGAACAGCAGCGCGGTCTGCACGCCGGCGCCGGCCAGCAGCCACACGGCGAAGGTCAGGGTGCCACCGATCAGCGCGACCAGCACCAGCCAGAACGCGGCCCGGTCGGCGAGCCGCTGCCCGGGCGCCTTCGAGTTCTGCGCTTCCTGGACCAGGGCCACGATCTGCGCCAACGCGGTGTCCGCGCCGATTTTGGTGGCCCGCACCCGCAGCGACCCCGACACGTTGACCGATGCGCCGATCACCTCGCTGCCGGGTTGCTTGGGCACCGGCAGACTCTCCCCGGTGACCATCGACTCATCGACCTCGGACTCGCCGTCCTCGACGGCGCCGTCGACCGGGATCTTGGCGCCCGGGCGCACCAGGAGCAGGTCACCGACGGCCACCTCCGACGTCGGTACCTCCACCTCCTGCCCATCCCGGATCACGATTGCCTTCGGCGGAGCGAGCTCGAGCAGGGTGCGGATCGCGTCGTTCGCGCCGCCGCGGGCCCGCATCTCGAACCAGTGCCCGAGCAGCACGAACGCGGTCAACACGGTGGCGGCCTCGTAGAACACCTCACCGCCGCCGGTCAGGGTGACCCCGACGCTGTACAACCAGCCGGCGGCCACCGCGACCGCGACGAGCACCATCATGTCCAGCGTCCGGGCCCGCAGCGCCCGATAGGCCCCGTCGAAGAAGATCCAGGCGGAGTAGAACACCACCGGCAGCGACAGGATCAGCGAAAACACGTCGTCCCGCAGCCCGAACGGGGCGGGCACGGTGAAACCCAACACCTCCCGGCCGATCGGCGACCACAACAGGATCGGCACCGACAGAACCGCGGCGACCAGGAACCGGTTGCGCATGTCCCGGACCATCGCGTCCATCGACATCCCGCCACTGTGATGGCCGTGGCCGCCATGGCCCATCACCTCCTGCGGGCTGCGTCCGGGTGCGTGGTCATGACCCGGCCCGGCGTGGTCGGCGGAGGTGGCCGACAAGTGTGTCATGGCGGTATGCGCACCGTGTTCGGCATGGTCCGCCGGTTCGGCAATTGCCGAGGGCGCGCCATGGCCAGCGTGCGTCGCAGCTTCAGCCTGGCCGTGGGCGGATTGGCCGGGGGGTTCGCCGCATCAGCCGGACAATCTAGCTGTTGTGACAGATGGCCTTTCGAGTGATTGGCGAGTCGACCGTTCGACGGTGTGGATGTGGCCCGCCGGCGATGGGCAGGCCCGGGTGGCCGTACCGGCTCGGGTCGATGCTCGGTGGTCACCATCGACCGGGACCTGTTGGCCGGCCTGCTGTGGCCATGACCCTGTGGTGACGCCCCCTGAACCTGCTCGTCGCGCCGCTCGCCGTCCTCATGCCGACCAAACCGCGGATCCCCGTCGTCAACCAGGGCGACTCCTTGGTCGGCATTTCCGACAACGGTCAACACATCTGCGACCGAGTGCAAGTTCGAGGAACCTCATGGGGAGGGTCCATTGAGTAGTCGGCGGAGTTGTAGATCGTCCAGCGCGGTCCACCCGAGCTGGTTGGAATCAGAGCCGATGCCGCCGGCGGGGATGTCGACCCCGGTGCGGGCAGAAGCCGCGTACTCTTCGCGAGTTTGGATGGTCTCCCCCGTTAGGTGGGCCATCGACCAGACCCAGATACCGATGAGTGACAAGACCAGCATGCCGACGAATGTCGACGCCAACCCGATCATCGCGCCTCAACTCCTTGGCCGTCGTTCTTCATAAGTGCGCTCTTTACGTGAACTTCGACTCTGCAGCCCGGTGCTCAGTCTCAGATCCACGCCGGCGGTTGTACGCTCGTCCCAGGGTCTCGCGTTGGTGTCGCAAGTGGTGCCTGGGGCGAATGTCTCACCATCAGTCATATTGGCGGCCTGTCCCCTGGCTTGGCGCGTGCTTGTCGTGCTTCGCCATGTCGGTGTGCAAGGTGTCGGCGGATCCCATGGGCTGGCCAACGGCGTGGGTGCCGTGCCCGCCACATCCCGCGACTGCGTGCCCGACGGCGCTGCTCCTGTGGCTGGCTCGGTGGCCCACACTGTGACCGTGGCCAAGGTGCATTAGGAGCATTCCGCCGACCAGTAGGATCCACGGCCAGTTGCTGGCCAAGAAAGTAGACATGTGATGGCCTCCTTCAAGGGTGTCACTTCAACCCTCATATGCGGTGATGCAAGCCGCCAGGGCATAAAGTCCTATGGGCAATAGTAGAGGTGTGACACCCGAGGTGTCTGTCAAGGGACATCCATTACGTAGCCGCGCATGGGCAGGGCGGATTCCAGCTTCACGTGACCACCGTCAGGTGTAACCGATGGCTGGATCAGCGAGGCACCCCGGCTTGCTGCGGCCGACTGGGGTAGGACCCAGATCGTCTGCCAACTGGGCAAGCCGTGCGCCACGCCGAATGCACTCACAGTGAATATTCAAGTACCACCTGGCCGCAGCAACTTGACTAGTCCGCAGGGGGACGCGATCCGGGCAGGACTTTGGGCCCTTCAGTGAGATCAAATAGGTCCTATTCTGCTTAGTAGGGCCTGGGGTGTCGCCTCCTGTGATGGGCCCGACGTACTCAGAGCCAACGTGAGGACGAGGACATGAGGGCCTTCCCAGTCCTATCGGTGATCCTCCTGACAGTTCTTAGCGCTGCTCTCGGATCCCCGCCGGCACCAGCGGACGAGGGGGACGCCGCCGTTGAGGGGTATGAGCTCGTTCAGCAGGCGTTGAGTTTCCTGGTCGATGACTCCGGCCCGGAGGGCGTCGCTCAGGCGGTGATGAAGGTCGATGATGTGCTGGCCGCAGTCGATCATGAAGGGGTCGCCGTCGAGCAGGTCCAAGAGGCGCGGGCTGCGCTGCTGGCGGGCGACCGCGCGCGGGCCCGTGCACTGCTGCAGGCCTCCATCGCCGTCGCTGTGTCCGAACTGCGTCCGGCCGTCGGTGAGGAAACGGGAACATCGATTGTGTTCGGCCCACTGCCGACCATCCGGGCGTTCATTGGCTGGGACTGGGCGTTCCTGGGACTGTCGTTGCTGATGATTCTGGGCGGGATCGTTCTGGCGGTGCGGTTCCGCGGCCACATCACAGTTGGCGCGACCTGAGACATGAGCTGAGGCCGCATCGAGCCCCGTAAAAAGCAAACTCGAAGTCGTTGACTGCAAAGGGACACGCCAATGGACTCTCAGCGGGCCGCGTCCGTTCCCGCCCCCGATACTCGGACGTGGCTACGCCGCAACAGTGGACGTGATCGACGAGCGTCTGGGTATCGAGGCGCTGGCGTACCGAGTGCCCGAGCATGCCAACCGATTAGTCTGGACTCTGGGTGGAATCACCGCGATTAGCTTTGTCCTGTTGGTTGCGTCCGGCGTCGTGATGGTTCAGTTCTACGCGCCGATACCGGAGGCGGCGAACCAGTCGGTTCGCGATCTCATGACCGAGGTGTGGGGTGGCGGCCTCGTTCGTGGTATCCACTTTTGGGCGGCGCAAGCCATGTACGTTACTGCTGCCCTGCACCTGATCCGTGTCTTCCTGACCGGTTCCTACAAGAGACCTCGGGAAGGCAACTGGTTGATCGGAGTCACACTGTTTGGGCTCACCACGTTGGCCATTTTCACTGGCACGGTTCTCAAATGGGACCAGGAGGGATTCGAGGCGCTCGGGCACAACGTAGAGGTCGGAAACCTGCTCGGCGGGGTTGGTTTGTGGTTCTCCCCGGAGATGTCCGGTCGAATCTCCATCTTGATACGCCTCTATGGCGCCCATGTGGTGATCATCCCGGGAATCATTCTTGTTCTGGTGATTCTGCATCTTCTTCTGGTGAAGCGGCACAAGATGTCTCCGCACCCGGCCCTGCGTGCCGATGCCTCCGGTGAACAAGCCTCAGCGGCGGAGCCGACGGAACCGTTCACCCGCCATCTGCGTCGGCTCGCGGCCTTCGGGGTGGTGTTGACCGGGATGGTGGGCATGTTCGCGGTTCTCTTCCCACCCGGGATCGGGCCCTCCCCCGTGGTGGGCATTGAGGTGTCCGACCCGCCGTGGATGTTTTGGTGGCCGTTCACTCTGGAGAACTGGTTTGGGCTGTCCGCCATCCTTTACGGTGAGATTGCATTCTTCCTCATCCTCGCGAGCGTGCCGCTTGTTGACCGTAATCCGAAACGTTGGTGGCGCGAGCGTCCTGTCGCGATGATCCTGGGTCTTTTGGTATTACTGATTGTGGTCGCTTTGACACTTCTGACCGCCGTCACTCCAGCAGGACAACACCTATGAATGCGCCGGTGGCGCCGCGCCGCGGGGCCCACAACCCACTGCCTCGTGCCTATATCTCGTTCTGGGTCCTGGTAGGCGTCGCGGTTCTCATGGCGGGAGCCGTCAGTGCTGCATTCGCTGCTGCACCTGGCCCGCTCATGGCTGTCTGCTTCGCGGGCGGCAGCGTGCTCCTTGTCGTCTGCCTGGCCCTTGCCGCCCGGGTGCTGCTCGCCATTCAGTGGGCGCGCCCAGACGGCAGAGAGTCGGCGGGGGGACGCCGAACGGTTGAGCACCGATATTGGTATCGCCGGTCTCTGAGAGGCTTCAAGGCCGCGGTAACCATTTGGTGGAGGTTCGATCATGGTTGCTCGTGTCCGCAACCTGCCGCGGCCTCGTCGGCGCGGGTGAGAGTCGCCAGCAGCAGGTCGATCACAGTTGCGGTTATCCGACCGAGGGCCATACGGTCAGGTGTCCCCACCTCGGGGCCTATCCCCGTGGTCGTCGCATCGTCCAGAAGGGGGCGGCCAGCGATGCGGCGGCCGAGGTCGTGCAGTGCGACGGTGCACACGTGGGTGACCTCAGCGGGATTGGCGCCTCCGATGAACCCGGGCTGGGGGGACCAGGCCAGCACTGGGGTGACCAGGAAGCCGGTGTCCGGAAGGGCGAACACCGGCAGGTGTCCGATGATCGACACGGTGGCCGGGTCCAGCCCCACTTCTTCGGTGGCTTCCCTCACAGCCGTCGCCGTTGGGCCGTTGTCGTGCGGCTCGGCGGCACCGCCGGGGAACACCAGCAGGTCGGGATAGTCACTCAGGTCGGGTGCGCGTTGGGTCAGCAACACTCGGGGTCCGGTCGGGTCGGCGATGAGCAGGACCAACACCGCCGCCGGGCGCAGGGTGACTGGTCGTTGCGGCTGCTCACCAGCCGGTTCGCAGTTGACCTCCTGGATCAGGCGGGTGACCCAGGAGGGGATCGCCGGTGCGGTCGGTCGTGGCGCCGCCGCGGGCGGATCGGCGGGGATCCATTGGATCTGACCGGATCGCACCCGCAACAGGGCGATCCCCGGCTCGGTGTTCTGGCCATGGACGAGCCGGGTCTGTTGACCGAACCCTGGATGGCCGAACAGTGCACGGCCGGGCCGGTGGGTAAGTGGGTGAGGCTCGTCGTGCCAGCCGCCGGGGTTGTTGGCCACGGCGACGAGGGCCTGGTCGGAGCCGACCAGGTGGGCCGCGGGGCCGCCGAAGGGCACGAGGGTCTCGCTCATCGCCGGAACCAGCACCAGATTCGCGCCGGCCTCGGTCATGGCGTGCACGGCCTGTGGGTTCAGCAAGTCGCGGCAGATGGCGACCACCAGGTGCCAGCCGTCAGCGGTGACGTACAGCCGCAGTTCGGGCCAACCGTCGGGCTGGATGTCTTCCACGACCGGGCGGTCCGCGGGCGAGTGCTTGTCATGAAGGAGCGGGTCCGGGTGGCCGCGAACCCACGCGACAGCGGTGTTGCGGCGTCGGCGCCCGGCCGGTCGGCCGTGGTCGTCGGCGTGATGGAAGCTGCCCGCCACCAGGATTTGGGGGCCATCCGAGCGGCGCACCCAGTCCTGCAATTCGACGGCGAGCTCCTCGGTGACACACAACTCGGGGAGCACCACGATGCCGGCCCCCGCCGCTGTGGCAGCGCTGATCAGCCGGTTGATCTGGCTAAGCTGTCCGGTCGGATCGACCGGTTCCACCGGAAACACCGGCTGTCGGGTGTCCTGCGGCAGGGCGAACTCGGCCAGGGTGCGGTTGCGGTGGCACGTCGCAATGACCGTGTCCGCCGTCACCACGCCGTCGAGAACCTCGAACAGGCTGTAGTCGAAGACAATCCGAAAACCCACCGCCCACTCGCCGGCCAACCGGATCCGCCGGGTCTCATCCAACCGGTTCGCCAGCCGCCACGCCGGTGAGGTGGGTCTCATGTCCATGATCACACGCAGGTCCGTGCCCCCTAGCGGAACCGGGTCCCCGACCCCAGGCTGGTATGGGCTGCGGCGACGGAACGAGTCCGGGAAGGTGTGACCGTAACGGTCATCCAGGAACTGCGCGAGCGCGTGCGCGACAACGACCGGTGCCACGCCGTCCACGGTCTGCAGGGCGGCGGCCATCGCGCGGCGAACGGGCGCGGTCAGCCGCGCGTCGGTGACACCCTCAGGCAGGGCCCTAGCCAAAGTGTCCATGACGGT
>DAOOQY010000216.1:0-6875 GCA_035389025.1 Verrucomicrobiota bacterium | reverse complement strand
GCCGAGCCAATTCGCCGTGATCGCCGGGCTCGGTCTGGTGCTGTTCGCCGGTGCGCGGCGGTTCCGCGACTGATCGGCTTCCAGATTTCGAGTATTCATTCTCACCGTTAGCGGAGAGAGCGCAGATTCAAGTCTGCGCTCTTTTCTTTTCTCACTCGAGGTTTTCCACTTGCCATCCGGGGAAACGTTTGGTTCCCTCTTCCGACTTCGCGGGATCGCGGAATCCGCCGGTTGTATGTCGTGCGGGCTCTTCACAGAACCCGAGCGGGGTGTGGGGGTGTGCACCTCTGCCAGGCAACCGAGCCGATGCGAGGTTGCAGATGGTTTGCAGACAGTAGTTTGCCTCGGTAGCTCAGTTGGTAGAGCAGTTGACTCTTAATCAATTGGTCCTAGGTTCGAGTCCTAGCCGGGGCACCACTTCAATCGCAAGGAGCATGGCGGCATTCCTCAACCGTTTGCGTGGCGCCCGCCCGGATGAAGCTGCCAATGTGGGGCAATGCAGGTCAGGGAATGACAGAAGGCGATGGACCGCGCCGCGAGTTGGCAGGGATGCTCAGAATCACTCACCACAACTTGCGCCACCTCTTCGCCACGCGGTGCACCGAGACCGGAGTTGACATCCCCACGGTCATCGGTTGCTTGGTCCACAGGGGGACGGCGGTGCGCTGGCGATGATTGCCCGGAAGAAGGGCTTCACACCGTCGTTCGGCACGCGTATCGCAATCTCTTCTTCGACACGACGAGTTGCCCAAGACTCCCAGGTTCGGAGGTCTGCCGACCGCTCGATCACCACGTCGTCCGGCGATCCGACCCGGACATACAGGGTCAATGTCCCATCGGGATCGAGGGCACTCAACCGCAGCAACGGCTGATCCAAAGGCAGCGATGCGTTCAGGCTCAGGTCAAACGAGCCTGTGCCGGCGAGAGAATCGAAAGCGAGACGGTGGCGCGTTCCTTTGCGGCAGAGAAACACCAACGTGGCCCGATGCGATTTGGCTGCGATGGGCTTGCTGCTCGCGTTCCCCGCCCGGTCGAGCCGCTCCAGTCGCTCGCCCGTGTACGCCGCCAAGGCATGCGGAAAGTCAGCGGTCGCGATGAGATAGACGGGGCCGTCGCGCAGAGCAGTCCAATCCCACCACACGCTGTGGGAGGGTGCGTCCGTGCCGGGGGTATGGCCCGGCTCTCCTGGTTCGGCGGTGGCGGCGAGGTTGCGACCGTGCCACGTCCACAGATCGCCATCGAGTCGAAGAGCCGCCGCGAAATCGTCGTTCAGAGGACAGGCTGGCGTCCAGGCGGATATCGGTGAAGGTGGTGATGTTCTCGGTGGGGCTGACGGTGAATCGGGCCGCGGGCGGCGTATTCACGCCGGCGGTTTCATAGAACTCGACCCGGGCCGGCTCACCCCAATGAACCAGGCAGAGGCCATACGACGTCATGAGCAGTCGGGCAAGGCTACCCGCAACGAGTTGATGCTTGAGGGGAGTGAACCAGGCGAGGTTGAACTGGTCCAAGCTCAGCGTGTTGGGCTCGTATCCCTCGCTCAAACGATACAACACTCCACTGGCGGGTTCTGCCACCAGATCGAAGCACCAGTCTCTCGGCCCGGGCAATCGACCCAACGGTTGCAGGTCCAGGGCGGGGTCAGCATGGAGTTGGTAAAGGCGGTTGTCTTGCGTGGCCAGCCGTTCGCCGCCTGGGAGCAACCACAACTGGGGCTTCTCGGCCATGGACACCCTCGCCGAGCGCGTCGGATCACCCATCGGCTGGGGGAGGTCAAGACGCTGGAGGGCATAAGGGGCGGACTCGCCCTCGGCCGCATAGAGGGTTCGTTGGTTTGGGTGCAGAGCGAGCAAACTGCGCGCATGAAGGGGAACTCGTCCAGCCAGGGTCCCAGTGGCCGCATCGTAAACGACCAGGTCCGCCGCCTGCCCCGAATGGGTGCTGAGCGCTACGAGACGCACGTCCGTGGCAACCAAGTCAAAGGGGTCGGCAGCGACCGGGAAGATTCGTGGCGCGCCACCGGTCACAAGCTCAACCTCACCGAGAGCGCCTTGCTGCGGTGCGTCTTCGCTTGGATCGCAGCAGTTCGACAGGGTCGCTTGCAGGGAAGTTGTGGGTGTGACAGATGATGGAGCGGAAGGTCGCGGCTCAGTGCACTCCCTATAGCGGTCCGACCTTGCTGGTCGCCCTGGTGCTCTTTGCCGCCCCTGTGGCCACCGCCTGCACCCAAGGAGCCTTCCCCACGGCCGAGGGATATGGGGCCCAAGCCGTCGGCGGGCTCGGCGGACGCGTCATCGAGGTGACAACGCTCGCGAATTCGGATCAGGACGGAATGCCGGACGCCTGGAAAACGGCACAAGGTCTCGATCCGAACGACGCGGGAGACGGTCCGAAAGCTGCCGCCAACGGCTACACCCACGTGGAGAATTACCTGAACGAACTCGCCAGCGAGGCGCGCCTCAGCCCAAACCAGGACTCTTTGGTCATCGCCAGCCCTTAAGATTTCCCCGCTCCCTCCACCGCGCCTCGCTCTAAGCTCACACGAAGGCGCTTTCCGAAGGCCACGAAGAACGGTGCCGGAAGTGGGTGTGGCATTCCCAGCATCCTCTCGATGATGTCAAGGGACAGGCCCCGGAGTCCATCCTTCGTGTCCTTCGTGCTCTTCGTGGTGAATCCCGTCACCCCCACGTCCCTTAGGCGAGGATCAGGGGCCCGTGCGGCCATCTCGACGGTGCATCCCTGCGGCCGGTAGGTTCCTGATCGAGCCTAGATGGAAACGGTCTACATCGAGACGAGCGTCATCAGATGTCTGCCACTGATAGGGGACTGAGCGCATGAAGACGAATCCGCTCCTTGAGGTACTCTGGCGGGTCAAAGACGATTTGGCGCGCGAAGCGGACTACGACATCGACCGCATCTTCGCTGAACTCCGTGCGACCGAAGCCCGGCAACCGGGCCTGGTAATCCGGTCCACGGAGGAACTGCGGCCTTACTCGGAGGACCGCGAGCATCAGCAGCAGACCGCTTCCGCCCTCCTCTTTAATGAGGAGCCTCCTCCGCGAGGATCGCGGCGAGTAGTCCGACAGCTTCCCGTCGCCAGGCCCTTGAGGCTCAACGCGCGTGGCGGTGTCGCAGGCGATTCCGTTCGCGACGGCAGGGGCTTAAACTCGGCCGCGACCTCAGCCGCATCCCACGCCACAGACGGCACGCCCCAGTTGGGGCAGGCAAAGAGGAAAGCGATGCGAGAGATGCCCGCCATTTGCGCGGCCTGTCCGCTGGTCAATCACCCCACTTCAAACAGTTATGATCTCGACGTCTGCCTGCTCGCGCAGCAGTTCCAGCAGGCGGGCAAACCGTGGCCGGTTTTCTAGGCGACTCAAGGCGTCTCCGACCTCCATGAGGACGAATTCGGTGGCGAGCAAAGGGGCTGCGGGTTGCAGGCTCAAGGCTTGCGCCTGTTGATGAAATCGGTCCGCCGGATTGACCAGCGCCAGGAAGTGAACGGTATCGGCGAACACCGGTTTCATCGCCGGGGCGGGCCGTGCAGGTAGTAGTCGTGGTTGTGCGTGAAGTCCGACGGCAGTCCAGTGGCGGTTCCAGCCACTTCGGGCAGTGCGGCGCCCCAGGATTTGGAAGGCGTTTCGCGGTCACTACGAAGCAGTTCATGCAACCGCTCGTCCACCTGCTGGAGTTCCTGCAGGCTGAGGTTGGGCAGCGCCGTTGTGGTGTCCTGTGCGCTCATGCGAGCAGAAGACTGCCACACTGTTGCCAGGGAGACAAGTGGGCAGGCCGCGAACGCTCGGGCACCGCACCCTTCACGCCGCCTCGTTTGGCTGATAGAAATACCGGCATGAAACCGCCGATGATGATTCGCACCCTTCTGCTCGGGCTGTTGCTGGTGGCGGTGGTCTGTTTTCGCGGGTTGGCGCGTGAATCAGAAGGGGCGCGGGCCAATTCGGTCCTGCTGAACGGCCCGTGGGAGTACGTCCTTGGCGAGGGCAGCGAAGGTGCCGAAACCGCGGCCGGACAGGCGACGCTCCCGTGGGAACGGGTCACGTTGCCGGGCCCGTTCATGCCTTGGAACCAGGAGGTGGCGAATCAGACGAAGGTCGCCTGGGCACGCCGAAGCTTCAGCGTCACTCGAAATCAGGCTGCCGGGCTGGCCGTGTTGCGATGGAATCGCGTGGCCAACGGCGCGGAAGCCTTCATCAACGGGCATAAGGTCGGCGACAACGAGCCAACTGGCCCGTACCAGGTGATCGTTCCAGCGGGAGTGCTCCAGCCGGGCGAAAACCAGATCGTGTTGAAGATTCGCGGTGCCGCCGGCGTGCGGAGGAGCCGGAGCGGGAATGCGCTGATCCCGGCCGGTTTCGGCGTGGGAATGCCGGAGGTGACGGACGACGTCTGGATCGACTTCGCCGATCGGGCTTACATCAAGTGGGCTTTGGCGTTGCCGGACTCGGCGGGTAGCCGCGTCAAGATTCGCGTCACACCCACTGGCCTCGAGCGGACAGAGGGGCTGAAGATCGTCGCGTGGGTCCAGTCCGGTCCCAATGGTCAAATCATCGGGGAAGGCCGGGCACCCGCTAGAATCCTCGCCCCCCGAAACTCGGTGCGGTCAAATCGCGATTCCGTTCCCCTCCACACCGCCCGCCCCTCTCCTAGTTCGAGGATTCCCAGGAGCGAAGCGCAGGAGAGAAGGGTCGGGAAACACGGAGACTCCCCATGAGGACCAGAACTGGATTTGGTCTGAGGCGTGCCTCGCTAGCGGCGATGCCAAAGACGCGAGCGGTCATGGCCACGGTGAAAATGTCCACAATGCGGTGGCGACACCAGACCGCTTCGGCAGGGACTCGAACGCCCTCCAGTCCGACGGCAGCACTTCTTACGTGCAGACTCCCTTCACTCCGAGCGCACAACCTGGCGACTCGATCACGGTTACCGCCTGGATTCGCTCGGACGCAGACACGTCGAGCAATCCGCGTGTGTTTGGACTCGAACGAGGCAACAGCCAGGAGTTGCGGGTGATGCTCCGGCCCAGTGGCGTAGCCGATTCCTTCTTCCGGGACGGCAACAACATCGCTGCTTCCGTGGATTCGAGCACCCCGGTGAATGACGGCGCCTGGCACCACTTGGTTGGCATCCGCGACGGCTCTTCGTCGCAAGTGCGCATTTACGTCGATGGCCGGCTGGAAGCGGAAGCGCCGGACCCGACCAGCGCGGCCATGAACACGGACGAACCTCGTTGGCTGGCCATTGGAGCCAACAATCACGCGTCCAGCCTCCGCGAGTACTTCAAGGGTACCATTGACGACGTGCGCATCTACAACCGCGCACTGTCAGCATGGGAAGTGAGGGCGCTCGATGAAATGCCCGGGTGGGACGACCGACTCGCCCTCGCGGATCCTGTGTCTGTAGTCGGAGGCATGATCCGGCTCGATTGTGGTCGAGTGGATGGCCAACCTATCAGTCCCGGCGACCTGAATGGCTACGCCCTCCAAACGAGCAGCGACCGCCGGACGTGGACTGACACTGCGGCTCAGCCGGCGTTGGAAAATGGGAAGATGCGTTTCGAGACCGCGATCACCGCCGACGCCAGCGTTCAGTTCTTCCGTGTCGTCAGGCCGTGACACGCGCGCCGAAAGGGGCTTGCCGCCGGGCGGATCAGTGGCGAGGTTCAACGTCAATGAGTATGGCCGGGATGAAACGGGCTGCGGAGGTCTTGGGTCCCGACGAGCGACTCGAACTCGTGGCCTACCTCCGCCAACTCGCCAAGCAGGACGACCCGGAATGCCAGACCGAGATCGGCCGTCGGCTTGATCGCTCGCTCGACGGGAAGAGTCACCCAGCCGAAGAATTGCTGGCGCTCCATGACCGCCCATCCGACCTGGAGCGTTGAGGCACTACACCTTCCGGGGATGGCCGCAGTCGAAACCACGAAATCAAAGTGAGGCTCACAGGGCTTCTCCGAAGGGAACCTGTCCGGGAACCAGGAAGGTCTTCACCCACTCCCCTTCCCCGCAGATGGTAAAGCCTTCGAACTCCTTGTACCAACGGCCCACGGGAACTTCCGGTTCGCTGAGAAGCCACTCCCGCAACAGCAGGAGCTGCTCCGCGCTGACCCTCCGCTCGCGAACCCTTCTGGCCAGGTGGCGAAAGAGCGGTTCAGGAAGGCTGCGACGGCGAACTCTTGGCATCGTCTCCCGGTCCGTAAAATGCGCGCACCAGCTCGTCTTCCAAGCGGAGGGTTTCCTCCGCACGGCCAGCGTCCTGGTACCGCTTCGCCAGCGCGAGGAACTCGCCGCTGGTCAGTTCGCGGTCCCGGTCTAGTTCCTTGCTGAACGCGATGACCTTGAGTTGGTCTTCCAGCGGCAACCCTCTGATTTCCCTGATGATGTCCGCCACACTCACGCAGGGATGTTGCTCCTCGAAGGCAACCCCGTCAAGCCGCCGACAAAGCCGGCCGGGTTGCGCCGGGCCGCTGCAAGAAGGCTGGCTGGATTTCAGTTGCATGCAGACCTGGAAGTGGGTGGAGCAGATCTACCCGATATTGGGCTACGGCGGATGCCGGTCTCACGGACTGGCGCCTCCATGCGTCCACGCCGGCGAGCGAGCTGAACGAGATTGACCCGTCTGCCCTCGCCAACCGCAAAGGGGATGTGCTGTTTGTCTGGCAGGCAGGGCCCATGGCCGTCCAATGGACCGCGACCGTGAAATGGGCGCCTTAGGGTCTGTGCAAAAATTAATTCCGATTTTGCTGGAGGGGATTTGGCTCGCTGGCGAGGCGCGACGAAGGAGCATAGCCTTGACCTCTGTGACTGAGGAGCAATCCCGCGGCCGCGGGACCAGCGAGCCAAAGCCCCCCAGCCCTCCGG